>JAGWML010000029.1 GCA_028873155.1 Acidobacteriota bacterium | reverse complement strand
ATGTCTGCCACTGCGGAGAAGATACGAACCGAACGGCTGAATGTGCGCGTCACTTCAGCGCAGGCGCGTCTCATCCGCCGGGCGGCAATGGCGGCGAAGGCGAATCTGTCCAGCTTTCTTGTGGAGAGCGCCTGCCTCCGTGCCGAAGAAGCTCTGGCCTCGCAGCAGCATTTTGTGTATACCGCGAAGCAGTGGGATGCTTTTACGGCGGCGCTGGATCGTCCCGCGCAGGACAAGCCGCTGCTGAGAGCGCTGCTCAGGAAACCGAGCATCCTGGAACAGCAGTAGGATGGCCCAGCTTTCGCAGGTTGAGCCATTGAGCAGAACCCATGATCTGACTTCCTTCGATTGTGGCACGCACGAGTCGCTGAATCTGTGGCTGAGAAGATTTGCCCTGCAGAACCAGGCGAACGATAGCGCGCGGACCTATGTCGTTCACCGCGCGCAAGCCGTTGTGGGCTACTACTCCATTTCCGCGGGCAGCATCGCCAGAGAAAGCGCAACGAGGCGCTCCGCGCAGGGGCTGGCCCGTCATCCTGTACCGATTGCTCTGCTCGGGAGATTGGCGGTACACCGGGAGGAGCAAGGGCGCGGCCTGGGGGCGGCGCTGCTCAAGGATGCCCTCTTCCGGATCGAGCGTGCAGCGGATATTCTCGGAATTCGAGCGGTTCTGGTGCATTCCATAGACCGGGAGGCAAGGGCGTTTTACGAGAGGTTCGACTTCGAACCCTGTCCAGACGATGAACTGCATCTGATGCTGCTGATGAAAGATCTCCACAGGGAACTGCGCCCGGCCCGATGAGCGCATTGAGTCTTCTTCTCAGCCTCGACCTGGTGGAAGAAGAGCGACGATTCGTGCCGGCCAAGGCGCGGGAGTCTGGTTTGGCTGCGTGCAGGGCCGTTACAATCTAAAGAATATGATTCGTTTTTCAACCGCAGGGGAGTCGCACGGCGAGGCGCTGATTGCGCTGGTGCAGGGGATGCCGGCCGGGGTGACAGTGGACCTGGATTTTGTGAACCGCGAGCTGTGGCGGCGGCAGCAGGGCTATGGCCGCGGCGGCCGGATGAAGATTGAGACCGATAAGGCCCATGTGCTGAGCGGCGTGCGGCACGGCAAGACGATCGGCTCGCCGATTGCCATTGAGATTGTGAACCGCGACTGGAAGAACTGGGAGGAAAAGCTGCCGGTGGCGGCAGGCGACCCGGCGAAGCACCAGGCGGTGGCCTCTCCGCGGCCGGGGCATGCGGACCTGGCGGGCGCGCTGAAGTACAACTTTCCTGATGCGCGGTATGTGCTGGAGCGGGCCTCGGCGCGGGAGTCGACGGCGCGGGTGGCGGCGGGTGCCTTTGCCAAGCTGATGCTGCGCGAGCTGGGGATGGAGATTGCGAGCCACGTGATTCGCGTGGGGCGCGTGGAGCTGGAGCGCGCGGCGACGTGGGAAGAGATTCGCGCGGTGGCCGAGCGCGGCGAGATTGAGCTGAGCTGCGTGGATGGCGAGACCGAGGCGCGGATGAAGGGCGAGGTGGAACATGCCTCGCGCACGGGCGACACGGTGGGCGGCGTGTTTGAGGTGGTGGCGCATGGGGTTCCGGCGGGGCTGGGCACGTATGCCAACTGGGATGAGCGGCTGGACGGGCTGCTGGCGTGGAGCGTGATGAGCCTGCAGGCGGTGAAGGCGGTGGAGATTGGCCGCGGAGTGACGGCGGCGGAGTCGTTTGGCTCGGCGGTTCATGACGCGATTCACTATGCGGCGCAGGCGACGGAGAAGCCGACGCGCTTTACGCGCGAGCAGAACAATGCGGGCGGCGTGGAGGGCGGCATCTCGAACGGCGAGGAGATTGTGGTGCGCGGCTACCTGAAACCGATTTCGACGCTGCGGCGGCCGCTGGAGAGTGTGCGCTTTGACACCCGCGAGGCGACGAGCGCAAGTTACGAGCGCAGTGATATTTGCGTGGTGCCGGCGGCGGGCGTGGCGGCGGAGGCGATGGTGGCGATGACGCTGGCCAACCTGGCGCACGAGAAATTCGGCGGCGATTCGGCGCTGGAGATGAAACGAAACTTCGATGGGTACATCGAACAGATACGGAGATTTTAAGCAGAGCGAAATGATTTTGAAGATTGTGAAATATCCGGACCCGGTGCTGCAGCAGCCGGGCGAGCCGGTGACGGAATTCAATGGCGAACTGAAGAAGTTTGCCGACGATATGTTTGAGACGATGTATGCCTCGCAGGGCATCGGGCTGGCGGCGCAGCAGGTGGGCGTGGCCAAGCGCGTGACGGTGATTGACCTGAGCGGGGGCAAGGAGCCGGAGAAGAAGCTGGTGCTCGTGAATCCGGAGATTATCTTTCGCGAGGGGCGGCAGTATGAAGAAGAAGGCTGCCTGAGCTTCCCGGAGATTCGCGAGAAGGTGGTGCGCGCGCAGAAGGTGCGCGTGCGCGCGCAGGACTTGAATGGCAAGTGGTTTGAGATGGACGGCGAAGAGCTGCTGTCGCGCGCGTTTCAACATGAGATCGACCACCTGGACGGGATGCTGTTCATCTTCAGGATGAGCGCGTTGAAGCGCGACCTGAATCAGCGCAAGCTTCGCAAGATGCAGCGTGAAGGACCGTGGTAAGGCCGTGAAGCTGGTCTTCTGCGGGACGCCGCGGTTCGCCGTGCCAACGCTGCAGTCGCTGATCGCGGCAGGGCATGAGATTCCGCTGGTGGTGACGCAGCCGGACCGGCCAGTGGGGCGCACGCAGGAGATGACGGCACCGCCGGTGAAACAGACGGCTCTCGGAGCTGGACTGGTTGTGACGCAGCCGGAGAAGATTCGCAACAACGAGGAGTTTCGCGCGCGGCTGGAGGCGATTCAGCCGGACGCGATTGTCGTGGTGGCCTACGGGCGCATCATTCCGCCGTGGATGCTGGCGTTGCCGCGGCTGGGCTGCATCAATCTGCATGCTTCACTGCTGCCCAAGTATCGCGGGGCGGCGCCGATTCAATGGGCCGTGGCGATGGGCGAGACGGTGACCGGCAATACGACGATGCTGCTGGAAGAAGGCCTTGACACGGGGCCGATTCTGCTGCAGCAGGAGATGGCGATTGGGCCGGAGCAGACAGCGGCGGATTTGTTTGACTCGCTGGCTGAGGCAGGCGCGCCGCTGGTGATCGAGACGCTGGCGGGGCTGGATGCAGGGCGCATCCCGCCGCGCAGGCAGGAAGACGCGCAGGCGACGCTGGCACCGCTGCTGAAGCGCGAAGACGGGCGGATGGATTTTGAAGCGCGAACGGCGACTGAGCTGAGGGATCGGTGGCGTGGCTTTCAACCATGGCCGGGGGCATTCGCGATGCTACAGGGGAAGAAGCTGATTGTGCATCGAATGGCGATTGCACCGCCGCGGACCGCGGGCAGCGTGGTTCAGCCCGGCATGGTGCATGTCGAGAATCACCGGCTTTTCGTGGCGTGTGCGCAGAGCACGTCGCTGGAGCTCATCGACGTGCAGATGGAAGGCAAGAAGCGCATGGCCGCGGAGGAGTTTCTGCGCGGCCTGCAACTCGCGTCTGGGGCGCGGCTCGGTTGAGCGCGATGGTAGGCGTCTCTGCGGCACGCAAACACGCATTTCAAATTTTGATGGCCGTGGAGCGCGGACAGGCGCACTCCGATGCGTTGCTGCGCGCACGCGGCGTGAGCGCTCTGGCGGGTGCAGACCGCAACCTGACGACGGCGCTGGTGCTGGGCGTGTTGCGCTGGCAGTTACTGCTGGATGAAGCGGTGCGCGGTTTGCTGACGCGGCCCAATGCAAAGCTGGATGACGAGGTGCGGGTTGCGCTGCGACTGGGCGCGCTGCAACTGATGCGGATGGATCGCATTCCGGCGCGAGCGGCGATTGACGAGAGCGTGGAACTGGTGAAGCAGGCGGGGCATCGCTTTGCTGCGGGGATGGTGAATGCTGTGCTGCGCAAGCTGGCCGCGCAGACGCGAAAAGAATTGCCGGAGACGACGGCGGCGGAGATCGCGCGAAAGTATGCGCATCCGGCGTGGATGGTCGAGCGCTGGGCTAAATTCTACGGGCTGGAGGGTGCGCGTACGATTTGCGCCCATGGACAGAGGCAGCCTGCGCTGGCGGTGCGAGTTCGTGACGAAGCGAGGCTGGGCGAACTGGAAGCTGAGGGCGTGCGACTGGAGCGGGGAGCGTTGTTGAAGGCGGCGCGGCGTGTGGCGGCAGGAGACGTGACGGCAACCGCGGCGGTTGGCGAAGGGCGTGCGCGGGTGCAGGATGAGGGGTCGCAATTGGTTGCGGAGATGGCGGGAGGGGCATCTGTGCCAAGCGGGCAGACGGCGATTCTGGATTGCTGCGCAGCACCGGGGGGCAAGACGCTGATTCTGGCGGAGCGCAATCCAGAGGCGAGAATCGTGGCGTGCGAAGCGAGCGAGCCGCGACTGAAGCAGATGCGTGAACGACTGGCTGCTGCGGGCACGCGTGTTGAGTGCCGGTTGGAGGACGCAGCTGCGCTGACAGACGAGGCCGCGTACGACATGGTGCTGGCCGATGTTCCGTGCAGCGGTACGGGCACGTTGGGACGGAATCCTGAGATTCGACACCGGCTGTGCGTGGAGGACCTTGCCAAACAATCCGCGCGGCAGCGAGCGATTTTGAAGGCTTCGTTACTTGCGGTGCGGCCGGGCGGGCGCGTGCTCTACTCCACCTGCTCGCTGGAGCCGGAAGAGAATGAGCAGGTCGTGAACGCAGTTCTGGCCGGGCAGGCAGATGTGCGGGTGACGCCGGTGCGGGGGCGCGTGCAGGAATTGCTTGCTGCGGGAGTCGTGCGTGATGAAGCTGTGGATCGGTTGCGTGGATGCGAGACGGCGGAGGGCTTTCTGCGATTGCTGCCGGGCGCCTTTGACACGGATGGATTTTTTGTTGCGCTGATCGAGCGCGTGCGCTGAAGTATGGTTGCCGCTCTACTCTGGCGCGAGGCGTAAATTCGCATAGTCTTTGCGCAGGAGCATGCAGAGGACTTCGACGACGAGTTCATGGTCGGAGCGCTGGGGCAGGCCGGAGATGGTGACGGAGCCGATGACGCCAGATCCGGCAACTGTGATGGGAAATGCGCCGCCGTGGGTGGCGTAGTCGGCGAGGGACAGTCCCTGCGCGGCGTAGATGGTCTCGTTCTTCAGGCGCTCTTTGATGCCGACGGCATAGGAGCTGCGATGGAAGCGGGCGACGACGTTGCACTTGCGGCGGACCCACTCAACATTGTCGGGCGTGGTGCCGTCGAGCGCGGCGTAGAAGAGCGGCTCGCCAAAGCGGCGGACATCGATGACGATGGGGAGGTTGCGCTCCTCTGCAAGCGTGCGCAGGCGCAGACCGAGCTGCCATGCGGTTTCCTTGTCAAAGTGCGGGAAGACGAGCTCGCGCTCCTGCTCGGCGATGCGGTCGAAGTCCTCTTTCAATGCCACTCTATTCTTTCCTTTCGTGCATCGGTGGTCTTTGGTCAAACAGGTTGCGACCGTGATGCGTTATTTTGCCACTGTAAATGCCACGTGTACGGTTTGGTCCACAGGCGCGCCGGCAGGCGGTTGTTGCGCGATGATGGAGCCGGGAGCGATGGGCGGGAGCGGAAGTGCGGCGCCCGTGCCGACGGGTTGCACGGGCACGTCGACGAAGACCGGTGTCGCTGATGGAATGCCGACCTTGGCGAGCTGTGCCTGTGCGGCGACGATGGGCACGCCAGTGAAGTCGGGCATGACGTAGCGGTCGGGTGTGTCATCTGCCGGCGCGGCGACCAGAAGGTTGACGCTGGGACTCTCGATGCCCTGTGCATGCGCGGAGGGATCCTGCGCGATGACGGTGTCCTCTGGTGCGCCACTGTCGGGGAGATGCGCGGTGACGCCGACCTCAAGACCGACACGGCGCAGGCGCATGGCGGCAACGCGCTCGTCCGCACCGATGGTGTCGGGCACGTCGACTTTTTGCGGGCCAAGGCTCTCTGAGACGCGGACCCGCCACTCGCGGCGCACGATGGAGCCGGGGGCGGGCGACTGAGTGAGGATGTGGCCGGCGGCGACCTCGGCGGAATAGTAGCGATTGTCGACGTTGAGGTTGAGGCCGAGGCCGGCAGTCTGGCTGTGCGCCTGGGCGACGGTCATTCCTTTGAGATCGGGCACCTGCACCTCTGCTCCATGAATGACGAGGTGCATGGTGGCGATGGCCGAGAGCATCGCCACCGCAATCAGCAGCATGAGAAGCGAAACGGCCTGGAAGAAGCCGCGCAGGACGTGTCCGTTCATGGCTGGGGATCTCCGTCGAGGTAGACGATCTCATAGTCGATGGTGGCGCTTTTCTCGAGCATTTTGGAGACGGAGCAGTATTTGTTTTTGGAAAGTGCAACGGCGTCCTCGACTGCTTTGCGGCTGAGGTGGCCGCTGACGGCATAGGTAAGCCGGATCTGAGTGAAGATCTGCGGGTAGGAGTCCGTGCGAGTGGCGGCGGCGGAGACGCGCAGGCCGGTGACGGGCTCTCGCTTCTTCTTCAGGATGCCGATGACATCAACGGAGGTGCAACTGCAGAGCGCCATGAGTACGGCTTCCATGGGGCTGGGACCGTGGAGATGGGCGGCATCGGCGTCAAAGACAATCGTGTTGCCGCTCTCGGTGCGGCCTTCGAAGGTCTTGTCCTGCTTCCACTCGCTGTGGGCAATCATGCGGGCAACTCTCCTGGGCTAGCGGGTGTTGTCAGTCACGGGCTCGGGATGGATGGTGACGCGATAGATCCCGGGGCAATCGGATTTGACGCGGTCTTCGAGCTCGGTGATGACTTCATGCACGCGCAGCATGGAAAGATCATCGGGCAGGGTGCAGTGAAAAGACAGATAGATGTGCTCGCCGGAGCGGCCGACACTGAGCTCATGTACATCGGATATCTCGGAGAAGTGACCGGCGCGGTCGCGCACGACCTGTTCGATGCGGCGGTCTTCTTCCGCGGATTCTTCGGGCTGTTCGATGGTGGCGGGCTCGCTCTCGATGTGCGTGAGTACGGAATCAATCTCGGGGGCATCGCGCAGGATTTCCGCCTCCATGGTGCTGACGAAGCTGTGGGCTTCGAGCAGGGGCATGGTTTCATCGAGCTCGACGTGCTGCTCGACGCGGAGGCGGCCGTGATGCGACTGGACGCTGAGCTCGTGGACGCTGACGTTGTTGCGCGCGGCGACGGTGCGGACGCGGTCGAAGATGCTGTCGGCGCGGCCCTGGCGCGGGATGGTGTGAATGACGACGTCAGAGGTGGGTAGAACGTGGTGAACGGCCGCGGTGGCGGCGCGCACGAGCTGGCTGGTGTGCTCGAAGGTGTAGTGGCGCGGTAGGGCGAGGGTGAGGTCGGCGAAGTAGGACGGGCCGGAGCGGCGCACGCGGGCCTGTTCGACGGCGAGGACACCCTGCACCTGTTCAACCTCGCGCACGATATGGAGGCGGGTTTCGGCGGGGATCTGATCCATGAGGACGCCGATGGTTTCCTGGGCGAGCTGCGCTGTGACGCGGAGGATCATGAGCGAGACGACGATGGCCGCAAAGGGATCGGCGTAGACGAGCCAGCCGATGTGCCAGGTGATGCCGATCCAACTGGCGCCGAGACCGAGGAGCACGGCGACGGTGGACCAGATGTCGGAGGCGAAGTGGAAGGCATCGGTGGCGAGAGCGGGGGAGCCGGTGCGGCGTGCGACGTCGGCGAGATCGCGGGAGCGCCAGTAGTCCACGGAGATGGAGGCGACCAGGACGAGGATAGGCCACAGGGAGTGGTGCAGATGCGCGCTGTGCGTGAAGATGCGCTGCATCGCTTCCCAGATGATCCACGCGCAGGAGACGGCCATGAGGCCGATCTCGAAGAAGGCGGAAAGGTTTTCAAATTTGCCGTGGCCGTAGGGGTGGTTTTCGTCGGCGGGCTTGTCTGATACGCGAACGGAGAAGAAGGTGAGGGCCGCGCCGAGGAGATCGAGGCCGGAGTGAGCCGCGTCGGAGAGAACGCCGAGTGAGCCGGAGAGCAGTCCTGCGGCGAGCTTGAGCAGCGTCATCGCAGCGGCGGTGAGCATGGAGCGCAGCGCGACCTGCCGCTTTTCTACGGAGTGACTGGGAAGGCTGGCCGTTTCCGAGGGCATCTTGCTTTCAGGCTACTCTGGGCGCTCGGCGGTGTACAACCCGGCGATGCCGAAGGTGTACGGCTGCCAGTGGCATTGCACGTAGCCAACGCTCTGTATGAGGCTGAGCATCTGTGGAGGCGGTGGGAAGCTGCCGACGGAGGAAGGCAGGTATGCGTAGGGGCCTTCTGCGCCGCAGATGAGACGGCCAATGGCGGGGAGCACGCGGCGGAAGTAAAGGGCATAGGCCTTGCCAATGAGGCCGCCGGGTTCGCTGAAGTCAAGGATGCCGAGCTGGCCGCCGGGCTTGAGGACGCGGTGGAACTCGCGCAGGCCGGCGTCGTAGTTGGCCAGGTTGCGGAAGCCGAAGGCGGTGACGATGAGATCGAGCGAGGCGGAACGCAACGGCAGATGCAGTGCGTCGGCTTCGAGGGCGACGGCGCCTCGGCCCATGAACTTCTGCGCGCCGCGGCTGAGCATGGCGTGGGCAAAGTCTGCGGCGAGGATGGGACGCGCGCCGGCGGGGCGATACCTGAGGAGCGCGAGGGTCAAGTCGCCTGTGCCGCAGCAGATGTCGAGGACGGCGGCGTCGGGGCGGGCAAGAGTTGTGCGGAAGCGGCGCGCAGTGCGGTTCCACCAGAGGCGGTCGATGTTGGCCGAGAGGAGATGATTGAGCAGGTCGTAGCGCGGCGCGATGGTGTTGAACATCTGCTGCACGGACGCTGCGGCAGAGGCTTCGTCGGTGGCACCGACCGGCTTGGCTCCCGTGGCCGGCATCAGGCGCGGTTCCCCTTGGCGCGGGCGAGCATGAAGGCTGCGGCCGCTTCGAGTTCGGCGGGTGCGACGTCTTCCACGACGGTGGCGTCGCCGATGCCGACGGGCAGGACGAAGCGGCGCACGCCGCCGATGTTTTTCTTGTCGCTGCCGCTGGCGGCGACAAGTTTGGCAGCGCGCAGCTTGAGCTGCGGTAGCGGGCCATATTGATGAATGAGGCTTTCCATGCGCTGGGCCTGGGCGCTGGTGATGGTGCCGCGGCGGTGCGCGATATAGAGCGCCGCGATCATGCCCCATGCGACCGCCTCGCCGTGGAGCAGAGCTTTGTAGCGGGTCGCTTGTTCGATGGCGTGGCCGAGGGTGTGGCCAAGGTTGAGAATCATGCGCAGGCCGCTCTCGCGCTCGTCGCGATTGACGACGCCGGCTTTCATGCGAATGGAGGCGGCGATGACTTTTTCGAGCGCTTTGAGATCGCGGCCGAGGATTGCGTCGGCGCTGTCTTCCATGAAGCGCACGAGGGCGCGGTCGCGAATGAAGCCTGCCTTGACGCTTTCCATCAGGCCGGCGCGGAGTTCGCGATCGGAGAGCGTGCCGAGCGTTTCGACATCGGCGAAGACGGCGATGGGGTGATGGAAGCTGCCGACAAGGTTCTTGCCTTCCGGCAGATTCACGCCTGTCTTGCCGCCGACCGAGGAGTCAACCTGGGAGAGAAATGTGGTAGGCACCTGAACGTAGCGGATGCCGCGCATGAAGATGGCGCTGACAAATCCGCCGACGTCGCCGACGATGCCGCCACCGAAGGCGATGAGCACCGAGCCGCGATCGCCGCCCGCGGCAATCATCTGGCGCAGGATGGATTCGACGCTGCGCAGGGTTTTGTGTTTCTCGCCGGGGGGCAGAAAGAGGGCGATGGGCGGCTCGGCAAAGGACGCGAGGAATGCCTCGCCCCAGAGGGCCCAGATGGCGGGCGAGGTGAGCACGAAGACGCGGCGCGGCAGGCGGCCCGCGATGCGCTGGATGCGCGGCGCGAGAGTGCGGATGAGGCCGCTGCCGGCGAAGACGTCGTATTTTGCAGACGGTGTGGCGACTCGAATGGTTTGCACGCTTCTTTCATCCTAAAGCACCGCGGGATGGCGGCGAAGCGTACCTGGATGGTTGGAGCCCTTGCTCGCGCGAAGCTACTTCCACTCGGTGCCCATGTTGTTGTCGGTGATGACGCGTGCGCCGCTTGTGTCACGCAGGAGGCTCTCCCTGGACTGGAGGAGGCTGCCTGGCGTGTCGATGAAGTCGGCCTGGTGTTCAACCTGAGTCAGCGCCGCGCGTTGTGCAGGATCTGTGAGATCGACGACTGGCCGGCCGTCGATCCTGTAATTTTCGAGTGCGGTGTTCCAGGCTTGTTTGTCAAAGCGGATTGGACTGTCGCTAAGTGCAAGGCAGCTATCGACGCGCAAAGCATACGGATAGGTCTGGATGCCTGTAGCGAGGGCCTCGCGGGACCATGTGGTGTTGTAGAAGAAGATGCCGCCGGGTTTGAGGTGCTTTCGGACCAGAAGTAAAAAGTCTCGCGAGAGAAGATCCGATACGTTAGCGCGCCAGTTGAAGGTCGTATTCATGGCGATGAGGTCGAACTCTCGATCCGGGTTGGAGAGCAGCCATCTTCTTCCGTCGTCGATGATGATGTGCACCTTGGGATTGTGAAGGATGCTGGCGACCTGGGAGTGCGCACGGATCAGGGGAAGGTAGCCGGGGTTGATTTCCACGATCGTGAACGAACTGACCGCGGGGTTCGCCGCAACGATCTGCGCCCACGATCCTGAAGAAAGCCCAATCATGAGTACCTGGGTTGGATGAGGGGCGATGCCGGGGATTGCGTAGGGGCGAATCACCTTGTTGGTATCGTGGAGCAAATCTGTATTGAAGCGACCATCGTAGACTCCTCCACCAAAGATGGTTCCATCGCTGGCAACAGCGATGATTCCGCTTCGATTCTCGAGGAGGTCTGTGATCGGCGCGGCTGTCCTGTAGCTGTCCTTGTACAGCATCTCTGGATACATGTGCGCGTAGATGGGGTGCGCGAGGCTCGCGAGAAGAAGAGCCGCAGCGCCGGTTACGACAAAGCGGATTCTGATCTGGAAGGGGCGAGCAGACGAGGCGAGCAGCACGCTGACCAGAATGCCGAGAACGAGCAGGAGTAAGGATGTGGCCTCTGTGCTCAGATGATCCAGAACGATGAAGCCAACCAGAAAACTGCCGAGCGCTGAGCCAAGGATGTTACTGAGGTAGAGATAGCTGAGTTTCTTTCCTGGCGAGGAGGACCCGCCGATTGCAACGTGACAGAGGAGCGGGAAGGCGGAGCCCTGCAGAGCCGAAGCCGCAAAGACGACTGGCAAAAGCAGCAGGCCGGGGAGAATCATGAGTTGCCAGCCGAGCACCGGCCCAACGAGGAATGCAAAGATCGATCCGAGCAGGAAGACAGTGGCTGCGATCTGCATGGGGCGTTGCGTATCTTCGCTGCGGTTCTTTTCAAAGAAGTCATGCACTTTGAGCGCGCCGTAGCCAATGCCGGCTAAATAGAAGGCGAGCAGCATGGCGAATGCGGGCGCGGTGCCGCCAGATGCGAATGCAACTTCGCGGTACCAGATGATCTCGTAGGCAAGGGCAATGAAGCCTGCCGCAAAGGTGAGGAACATGCCCAGCGGAAACGGCAGGGTTGCACGCGCCTGTGGACTGTCCTGATTTTCGGCATTGCGCGGCGGAGAGTGGAGTCCCCGGCGCCGCTGCAGAATCAGGGCACTGGACCCGACAAGGAGATTCATTGTTGCCGCAAGCTCAACGGTGCCTGCCTCTCCAAAGGCCCGCATGAGGAAGTTCGCGGCAAGAAAGCATGCAGCGGCGGAACCCATGGTATTGACTGCATAGAGTAGCCCCACTGATCTTCCGACATGCTCGTTGTACTGCACGAAGTACTCAACGAGGATGGGCAATGTGCTTCCCATGAGAAGCGTGGGGACCAGCAAAAGCGCGAAGGCAAGGACGGCAGTTTCAGACGGCGTTGCGCCAGCGGTATGCCGGGCGACAAGGTGAAAGATGTGAAGGGAGGCCACACCGAAGGCGCCAACCGAAACCTCGATAGCGCCGAATGCCACGAGCAGGTTTACGCGAGGCAGCGAAGAGAGCCATCCTCCTGCGAGACTGCCGAGCCCAAGTCCCAGCATGAAAACAGTCACGATGATGGTGACGGACTCGATGTTGACACCATAGGCGGTGAAGAGTGTCCTCTGCCAGACAATCTGGTAGAGAAGAGCTGGAAATCCGGAGAGGAAGAACAGCAGATAATATGCATCGTGCCGCGGTTGCGCTGCGCCACCGAAGCTATGGTCTTGCGGGATTCCGGATGCAGGGACTGAAGCAGTTGTCATAGCTAAATATCCATCAGGGACTTATAGGCGACCAATACTTGCGCAAGAGCAAGGATTGAGATGTATCTGTCAAAAGCTCTTCTACGAGGTGGGCCTTGTGCCGCACGGTGAAAATACAGACCAATCATAGCCGAAACAGTGCAACAGTTTTGTCGCAGTAAGGGTATGAGTTCCTTTCGTGTCAGCCAATCCAGAGAATGGGCACGAGGCTGAGGGCGGCGAGCGAGGCGAGGAAGATGAGGCTCTGTCTTCCGGTATCGCGGCCGGCGAGCGAGGATGCGTAGATGCCTTTGATGATGTTGTTGCTGGCTGCGGCGATGATGATGGCGACGGCGGCGACCTGGAGGGGGGTGCCGGTTCCGGCGGCCTGAGTGAGGCCCATGATGAAGGGGTCCACATCGCTGACTCCCATGAGCGCGGCAAGGGCGTTGAGTCCGCCGCGGCCGAGGTAGGTGACGGCGAGCTGCGTGGCAACGAGCATAACGAGGAATAGCGCGGCGAAGAAGAAGGCGGCCAGCAGGTCGAGAGGGTTTTTGGGTTCGAGCGATTCCTGCGCGGCAGCTTGCGCATGATCGGCACGGCGCGACCAGAGCCAGCCCGTGCCTGCGGCAAGGCCTGCGAGCACGAGGAACGGCACGAGGACCATCCGCAGGAGTGCGTGATTGAAGAGCGCCAGTAGAGCGATGAGACGCAGATACATGACCCCGGAGGCGATGAGGATGCTGCCGGAGTAGAGGTGCGGCTGGTTCTGAGATTTTGCGCGACGGGCGAGCACAACGGTGGTGACGGTGGAGGAATAGGCGCCGCCGAGCAGCGCGGCGAGCACGATGCCGCCCTGGCCTTTGGTGAGCTTCTGGAGCACATAGCTGGCGTAGGAGATGGCGCTGATGGCGACGACGACCAGCCACGTTTTGAAGGGATTGATGTGGAACTGCGTGAAGACCTGATTGGGCAGGACGGGGAGAATGACGCCGCTGAGCAGGAGAAATTTGGCGAAGGTGAGGATTTCGTTTGGAGCGATGCGGACGGCGAGGCGCTCGAGTGCGGCTTTGAGGTCGAGCAGCAGGAGGCTGGCGACACTTAGGGTGGTGGCGGTCCAGAAGTGCCCGTAGAAGATGAGTGCGCCGGCGATGAAGGTGGCGAGGCCGGAGATCTCCGTGGTGACGCCTGCGCCTTCGAAGCGGGAGATCTTGTGCCAGTAGGAGATGAGCAGGAAGGCCGCGATGACGAGGAAACCGACGATGAGGGGCAGCGCCTGCGCGCCCGAAAGCAGCGCGACGGAGTAGCCGACGAGGCCGATGAGCGGGAAGGTGCGCACGCCGCCGAAGGCGTAGGTGCCGGTGGCCTTGTGTTCTTCACGTTCGAGTCCGATGAGGAACGAGAGAAAGAGGACAAGGGTGATCTTGAAGACGTCGGGCGGCAATTCGTTGAGGAGTTCCATGCGGGCGTGGCCTCCGGGTGTGGGCTGCGAGAAATGCTGGAAGCCCTGGCGAGCGACCCATGGGCTGCTGGCAGACAGCTTACACGGTTGCGGGCTGTCGCGTCAGTCGTTCCCATGGGCGGTTGCGCAGGCGGAGGTGGGAATGCGCGGTGATAGCCTCGAAGAGTGAGCGACGAGCAGCAGAGAGTGGATTTTCTGGTGATGGGCGCGGGCGTGGCGGGGCTGCGCGCGGCGGTGGAGTTGGCGGGCCACGGGCAAGTGCTGGTGGTCACGAAGGAGGCGGTGGCCGAATCGAACACGCACTATGCGCAGGGCGGCATTGCAGTGGCGATGGAAGGCGACAAAGATATTGCGCTGCACCTCAAAGACACGTTGAGTGCGGGTGACGGGCTGGTGTATCAGAAAGCGGCTGAAGTGCTGGTGGCCGAGGGGCCGCAGCGCGTGCACGAGCTGATGGAGTGGGGCGCACGGTTTGATCGCGAGGAAGGGCGACTGCTGCGCACGCGCGAAGGAGCGCACAGCCTGCCGCGCATCCTGCATGCGAACGGCGATGCGACAGGCGCGGAGATCAGCCGGTCACTGGCGGCGTTTGCGCGCGCGCACAGGGGCATCGCGTTTGCCGAGTGGACGACGGTGACGGCGCTGGTAACCGAAGGTGGAGGGGTGATCGGCGCGGACTTGCTGGATCGCGAAGGACGTCGCAGCCGGGTGAGCGCGCGGGCGGTGCTGGTGGCTGCAGGCGGAGCGGGCCAGGTCTACAGCGACACAACGAATCCAGAGGTGGCGACGGGCGATGGGATCGCTCTGGCTGCGCAGGCGGGCGCGGTGCTGGCAGACATGGAGTTCTACCAGTTTCATCCGACGGCACTGTCGCTGGCGGGCGCGCCGCGGTTTCTGCTGTCGGAGGCCTTGCGCGGTGAAGGCGCGTACTTGCGCAACGATCGCGGCGAGCGGTTCATGGAGCGGTATCACCCGCTGCTGGAGCTTGCGCCGCGCGATGTGGTGGCGCGGGCGATCACGCGCGAGGGGATGGGCGCGCATCCAGGTGAATCGCGCGTGGTGCATCTGGACATGCGGCATGTGAAGGGCGTGGACCTGCGGCAGCGGTTTCCTGGCATCAGCGCGGTGCTGGACCGCTATGGATTGGCGCTCGACCGGGATCTGATTCCGGTGCGGCCAGCGGCGCACTACCTGATGGGCGGCGTGCGCACGGACCTGGATGGTCGCACAACGGTGCGCGGGCTGTATGCGGCGGGCGAGGCGGCGTGCACCGGCGTACACGGCGCAAACCGGCTGGCGTCGAATTCGCTGCTGGAGGGGCTGGTATTTGGCGCGCGCGCGGCGAAGGCGATTCTTGCCGATGGGCTGTCGGCGGCGGCTGCAGGACAAGCTCCGGCTGTGGGTGGGGCGTTGAGTGCCAGCGAGGAACAGAGACTTGAAGCGACGATCCAGCGGCTCCAGCAGGGCATGTGGACCTTTGCGGGATTGCTGCGCGAAGAGGCAACGTTGCAGGAAGGCCAGTGCGTGCAGGCGGAGTGCGCCGCACAGGTGGTGGAGTTGCGAAGTCATGCGGGCGCGAGCCGCAGACTCGTTGAAGCCGAGGCGCTCTGCGTGGTGGCGCGATCGATTCTGGAGGCGGCGCTGGCACGCACGGAGAGCCGGGGCGCGCACTTTAGGAACGATTTTCCGGAGCGGGATGATGCGCGCTTCAGAAAGCACTCGGTTTGGACGAGCGATGGGCGTGTGACCTTTGAGTCGTGGTGAAGACGTTTTACGACCGGCGCGTTTCGAGTTTGAACGAAACCAATGCACAGACGCCGAGGATGAGTCCCATGAACGCGAGTGAAACCGTGATAGAGATTTCGATCCAGTGGGCTGCCAGCATCTTGCATGCGACAAAGGCCAGGAGCGCCGCGAGGCCGTAGTGAAGGTAGCGGAAGCGGCCCAGCAGTGCAGCGAGCGCGAAGTAGAGCGACCGCAGGCCGAGAATGGCCGCGATGTTGGACGTGTAGACCACGAAGGGGTTGTGGGAGACGGCGAGCACGGCGGGGATGGAGTCGACCGCGAAGAGCAGGTCAGTGAGCTCGACGGCGACGATGACGGGCAAGAGCGACTGGCCGGAGGTATGCAGGCGCTGGATCCACGCGGGGACCGCGGCGTGCGCCGACCCGCCCCGCAGCAGCCGCCAGGCTGCGTAGAGCAGAAGGCATCCAAAGATCCAGGTGATCCACGCGAAGTGTTGCAGCAGGGCGACGCCTGCGGCGATAAACAGGCCGCGCAGGATGATTGCGCCGAGCACACCCCAGAGCAGTGCTTCATGTTGGCGCTCCGCGCTGACGTGGAAGCCGTGGAAGAGCACGAGAAAGACGAAGAGATTGTCGATGCTGAGCGAGAGCTCGATGGTGTAACCGGCGACAAATTCGAGTGCGGGCTGATGGCCCTGATCCACCGCGATCCAACCGGCGAATAGAGCCGCGCCGACTGCGAGCAGCGCTGTCCAGGCCCATGCGGCGGCCTGTGTCTGCGGGATGTTATGACGCTTGCGCGTCAGCAGCGCATCGACGGCGAGGAACGCGAGCACCACGACGTGAAAGCCGATCCACCATGCGAGGGATGCGCCGCCGAGCATGGGTTCATGCTACAGGGTCGAGGGCGTGCGCGCTCAGTGGAGCGCTGCGATGGCATTGGCCTGGACCGGATCGGTGCCGGTGGCTGAGGAGATGGCCGAGTCGAGCAGTCCGGCGGTGGTGGCGTCGAATGTGTAGCCCATGAGGTCGGGGTTGCCGTCGTAGTCAACGGCGAAGACAAAGGTGGATGTGTTGTCTTCTGCGAGTGCGACGGGGTGCGTGCCAGCGGAGACGGTTTTGGTGAGCGCGGTGAGCGTGTAGACGCCGCCGGTGTTGGACAGCGTGTATCCCTGAATGACTCCGGTGGAACTGCCGCTGACCTGACGGTTGACGACGTAGATGTAGGTTCCGGCTTTTTCGGGCAGGATGTCGTAGGGAGCAAGACCGCCGGTGGCGAAGGGCGAGCCGGAGAGTTCTTTGAGCGTGGCGAGGTCGATGGCGCGCAGGCCTCCGGAGTTGGAGCCGGAGGAGGCAACGGTCTCGCCGATGAAGAGCAGGCTGCTGCTCGTGTCTGTAGCGACGGAGAGGGCCGCGCCCGCGCTGTTTTTGACGGCGACGGTACTGACCACGCCGAAGGGATTGGTGTTGGCGGAGTTGAAGGGAATGATGGCTGTTCCCCCCGAGCCCATGGCGACAAAGGCGGTGGTGTTGGCGGGCGAAAGAGCGACCTGCTGGAGCGTGGTGGCAGGCAAGGGAACAAATTGCTCGGTGGGCTGTGTGACGAGGCCCGTGGTGGGACTGATGGGGATGGCGAAGGCCTGCGCCGCGCCGGAGGAGACATCGAGGAGCCAGGAGTTGGTGGCGTCTACCTGCAGGCTGATGGCCTGATCGGACGAGATGACGTTGCCGGAGTTGCCCAGGGTGAGCTGGCCATTGGAGGCGATGAGGTAGAGATAAATGCCGCTAATAGTGCTGACGTAGAGGAAGCCGTTGTTGGGTGAGATAGCGAGCGCCAGCGGAGTGGCGGGCAAGGTGTACGGGCTGCCGGGGAGAGTGGTGAGCACGCCTGCGTTGACGTAGTAGCCGGCCATTTGCGACGTAGCAGCGTTGAGCACGAAAAACCGGCCGCTGGAGGCCGTGGTGGTAGGAGTGGTTGTCGAGGCGGGGGGCGCATTCCAGAAGCCTTTACAGCCGGTGAGCAGGAGAGGTGCGGCGAGGGCGAGTTTTGCCCAATTGGACGAGGTCATCGTTGCTCCCATGCGGGCCATCCTGCCCAGAGTACAGCTTTTGCCGCGGGTTCGTCCTCGGCGAGACGGTGCCGGAGCCCGGCGGAGGCTTCACATCGGATAAGACGCAAAGGGAGCGAATTCGCTTGAGAAGAAGCGGCGGACCTACGGTTGCACGGAACGCGAGGCTGAGGGCCTGGGACAGGCCCTAGTTTGGGCGGTTGCCGGAGTTGGAGCGGCGGCGGAAACGCTCGTCGACGGGCTGGCGGCCCTTGAAACCGGCTTCGACGGTGTGCCAGTGCTCGATGGCGGACTCGCCCATGCGCCAGCAGAGAAGAACAATATCGTCGTCGATACGGCAGGGGAAGTCGAGCAGGCCGGAGTCGAGATCTTTGACCTGGACGCCGATGGCGTCGATTTCGGCAACGGTCTCGCGGACGCGCTGAAGGTGGCCTTCCATCTCGGCACGCTGGCGGGCGACGCTTGCCACGTCAACCTGCATACCGCCGGCGAGATAGATGCGCTGGGCCAGAGCGGAGAGATCGGACTCGACCTTTTCCGCAGCTTCCTTGCCCTCGAGCGCACGCTTGAGCAGCGACTCGAGCACGGGCAGCAGGGAGTGGGCTTCATCCAGGGTAAAGGTCTTCATCGCAGGTTCTTGCTTACAAGAATACGACGAAAGCGGGCCGGAGTCTTCATCGCGGCATGCCTCCTTTGTGTTAACGGGCGCCTGCTTCGGTGCAATTCATTGTCATATCCGGGCGGGAACGCGGCAGCCAAGGCCTGCCGGATCCCGGTTCTCGATGGAGCGGCCGGGCTTCGCCCGCGAAATATAGATGCGTGATGCTAGGAATCCTCCGCTATACTTCGCTCTGCCAGAAATCCCCCCAAACCCATGCTGGCCAAATCACAGTGGAGGTCGATCCATGAGCAAGAGTATTCGGTTCAGTTCCACGGGGTTGTTCGGGCTCGCGATGTTCATTCTTTGCGCCATTGGCGCGAGCGCACATGCACAAGAGGTAAAACCAAAACCGCCGATGTATACCTATGTCGCTGATTGGCAGGTGGCACGCGCCAACTGGGCGGACATGGAGAAAGTGAACGCGCCGGTGAATGAGGCGCTTCAGAAGTCGCTGGCCGACGGGACCCTTGTGGGCTACGGCACGGATATCAACCTTGTCCACGAGCTCAAGAGCGAGACCCACGACGTCTGGTGGTCGTCGATGTCGCTGGCCGGCATTGTCAAGGTACTGGAGCAGGCCCGAGGAGCTTCGGATGCCGGCTCGACGGTGCTGAACAGCGCCAAGCACTGGGACGAGGTTTTTGTCAGCCGGTATTACAACTGGAAGTCCGGATCGTACAAGAATGCGTACACGCGGGTGGCGAGTTACAAACTGAAAGACGACGCGCCGGATGATGCAGTGGAGATGCTGAGCGAGCACATGATTGCGCCGTTGCTCGAGAAGATGGTGGCGGACGGGACGGTGCTCGAGTATGAGATCGACACGTTGGCGATCCATACAGAGGCTCCGGGGACGTTTGACATTGTCTACATCACGGCAAAGCCGGAGGGTCTGGATACGGTGCTCGCATCTTTGCGCGAGACGCTGAAGGCACAACCGCTTTCTGGGCAGGCATTTGGCTCCATGGTTGTGGATGCCGGGCATCGCGATGAGCTGCTGAAGAGCGAGGGCGCCTACAAATAGTGCGATCCGGCAGGAGCGGATGC
>JAGWML010000260.1 GCA_028873155.1 Acidobacteriota bacterium | reverse complement strand
TTGCTTTCGTTAGAGTTTCTGACGTAGTTTCACGGAATTATGGATCAGCAGGTCGAAATCGGTCGCCGCATCCGCTCGGTGCGACAAGAGCGAGGCATGACGCAGGACGCGCTGGCTGCAGCGATCGGCGTGTCACGCAGCGCCGTAGCACAGTGGGAAACTGGTCGAGCCGGTCAGCTCACCGGACACCTTGTGGCCATCGCCCGGGCGCTCGATGTGGGCGTGGACTTCGTAATGCACGGCGCCGACAAGCGCGGACCCGCTCTCACGGCGAGCGCGGACGAATTGGCGTTACTGCGGCTCTACCGGGAGTGTGCGGACGAAGACCGCCAATTCCTACTCCGCACCGCACGCCGGATGGCTCGGCTCAATACCCGCCCGTCTCCGGACTGACCCTCATGGGTCTCTGCCACGCCGGGGCGCAAGTTATCTTAGTGTCCGTCCAAGATCATCTTGAGTCCCTGGAATCGTTTGTGATTCCCTGGTGGCAGCCGCGATTCGCAGGAGCTGCCCATGTGGACTGTCGAGAACCGCGCCCGTTATGACCGCAGCCGGCTTCGCTACCCCAGCGACCTGACCGACGAAGAATGGACGTGGGCCAAAGCGGAGATCCCGCGCGCCAAGCGTGGCGGCAACAAGCGCACGGTGGACGTGCGCGAGGTGCTGAACGGCCTGATGTATGTGCTGAGCACTGGCTGCCAGTGGCGCGCGATCCCGAAAGACCTGCCGCCCCGCAGCACAATGAACCACTATTTCCGCCGCTGGCAGGACGACGGCATGCTCGACCGACTGCACCATGCCCTCTACGTGCTCTGTCGCCAGCATGCAGGCCGTGAGGCCAGTCCGACGGCGGCCACCATCGACAGCCAAAGCGTCAAGGGCGCGGAAAACGGGGGCGCCGGATCGACCCGCCGGGCTTTGACGGCGGCAAGAAAATCAAAGGCAAGAGGCGCCTTGATCGCCTTCGGCGCTCAAGCCTCGTCGATACGCAGGGCTTGCTGATGGATGCCATCGTGCATGCAGCGGATATCCAGGACCGGGATGGCGGCGTGCTGCTGATGGCGACGCTGTTCGGATTGTATCCATTCCTTCTGAAGCTCTATGCCGACGCGGGCTACCAGGGCCCGAAGTTCCAACGGGGCCTGGCCCGGGTCTGCCGCAAGGTGAACGTCGGAACCATGCGGCGGTGCGCCACAGCCAAATTCGTCGTGTTGTCCAGGCGATGGATCGTGGAACGAACCATCGCCTGGTTGAACCGCCGCCGGCGCCTGAGCAAGGATTGGGAGTGGCTCAGCCGCAAAGCCCTGGCATTCCTCCGCTGGGCCATTCCTCCGTTGGGCGTCTGTTCGGCTGATGCTCAGAAGGTTTTGCCACAACAAGATATGATCTTGGACCGACTCTCAGACTCGCCACTGCGGCCAGGCCACCACATGATGCCAGGCTGGGCCGACGCTCGTGCCTGTCCGGATGTGGGTCCTGCTGCGGAAGGCGATGAAGATCGAGTACGTGCAGCGAGGCCGGGCCGACCTCGATGCGGCGAAACTCGGCCGGCTTTCGACCCTCGGCGGCAAGCCGAAGCAGGCGAATCGGCCCTGCATGGGTCACCAGCAGGATCGCCGATCCCGATGATGCCGAGCCGCTCCTGTCGCCTTCCCAGGGCCGGGTCCGCAGCAGGTCCGCCAGCCGAGCGTCGACCGCCGCCAGATCCTCGCCGCCCGGAAACCGCACCGTGTCCGGCGCACGCTTCCACGCACGCAGCGATTGAGGCCACCGCGCCTTCACCTCGGCCTGGGTCAGCCCCTCCCAGGCGCCGAAGGCGAGTTCTGTCAGCCGTGGATCGATCTGGGGTGGCGGGAGGCCCAGCGCCTGCGCAAGGAGGTCGGCAGTCTCCGCAGCGCGCCGCAGCGGGCTGGTCAACAACGCGGCGATCGGCACGCCGCGTAAGCGTTCGGCCAGCGCTTTAACCGACGCCGAACCCTCTGGCGCCAGCGGCGGATCGCTTCGGCCTTGGTAGCGGCCCTCCCGGTTCCAGTCGGTTTGCCCGTGTCGCACCAGCAGCAGGCGGACAGGATCAGATATCGGGCGGGCTTCGCGCATGGGCGGGCAGGCCTCAGAAATGGAACGCGAAACCGAGAGTGACGCGCTCCCCCGCATGGATGCCCTGTCCCGCGACATCGACCTCATAGGCCACGAACGGACGGAGCCGCTTCGTCACTGCGAACTCCGCCGCCGCACCGAGGCGCAACCGATTGTAGAGTTCCGCCTGTGTGCCCGGCGGCAGCGACGACCGGTTTTGGATGCTGCGTACGAAAAAGAGCGAGGTCGCGAGGGTCAAACGATGGGATGCCCGAAAGCCGAGACGCGCGTCCGTCCGCAACTGCGTCACCGCCCCGTCGAGAAACTGTCGTGGCCCCATCGCGAGAGTGGCGCTGAAGCGCCCCTGGACGATGCCGACCTGGTAATCCGGCTCGATAGCCCAGCGTCCAGTGCCCAATTGCGGGTTGCTGGCGGACGGGCCAGTGGGCAGCACGATGTTGAGGGTCACCGAATCGGCGAAGCTTCGGCCCTGGCGCAACCCATAAGTCAGCCCGATTTCCTGGTCCTCGAGCCCCCACGCCTTAGTGGACACCGTATGGTGGTGCCGGGTCGACGATTTTCGCACCAGCGCTGCGCGCAGGTCGTATTCCAGCGAGAACCCATCTCCGAGACCTTGAATGCCGGTCGCCCGATACTCGGTCTTGGTCTCCGGGCCGGACGGCAGCCGCTTGGTCGAAAAACCGTACGGGGAGAAGGCCTCGTTGGCGTAGAAATACCGAATCATCGGCTTGACGACGCCATGGCCCGAAGCCGGCACCCAGGGATCGGCTGCCGCCGTACCGGCATCCAGGGCGACCCCGAGCATCAGCGCCGCCGCGGCTGCGCGGTAGAACCCGTTAGGGGGCCGGCTCACGACGGCGCCAGCGGCAACTCCGCCCTCGTCGCTCTACTCGTTGCGTCTCCGTCCCGAGTCGCGCCTCCGCTTGACCATTCCTCCCTCGACCATCCCCGCACTGGCGCCCTGTCCGCCGGCGATGGCCCCTGCGAAACCGCGTTCATCGACTCGTCATCGCGGCGCAGGGCCTGCCATAGCTCCGCGTAGATACCGCCCGCGGCCAGCAGGCTTGCATGGGTCCCGCGCTGCACGATCCGTCCACGGTCGAGCACCAGGATCAGATCCGCCCCCCTCACGGTAGACAGCCGGTGCGCGATCACCAGCGCCGCGCGCCGTGCGGCCAGCCGCGACAGTCCCTCCATCAGCCGTCGCTCGGTGGCGGGATCGAGCGCGCTGCTCGGCTCGTCCAGGATCACCACCGGGGCGTCGCACAGCATCGCCCGCGCGATCGCGATGCACTGGCGCTGCCCGCCCGAGAGGCTGCGGCCGCGTTCGCTCACCGCGCAGTCGTAGCCGCCGGGCAGACGCTCGATCACC
>JAGWML010000259.1 GCA_028873155.1 Acidobacteriota bacterium | reverse complement strand
AAATGTCCAGAAATGCACGGACGAGTTTTGGAAAATCAGGGTGATAGGGAAAGGCGCATGGGAAGCGGTTTAGGGCGATGTTTCCACTTTTCCTCGGTGAACTACGGGTACTACTAGGTTTTTATTTCTTAAAAGCATCTTTTCCTCCCTAACCGTCGCGTGGGGGACTCTTTCAGCTCATCTCCGGTTAGCCGATGACACAGGCATGATCCCAAGGCGTCTTTGAAGAGATAAGATTGCGGTCATGCTTTTGCGCACAACAGTGGAGCGAAGCGACGCTCGCGCCGTGCTCTCCAAACTCGGCTTGGCATTTTTTGCGCTGCTGCTTATGAGCCTACCGAAGTTGCAATCCCAGACTGTCGCGATGACGGTCGACGATCTTCCGTATGTGCCTGGCGAGTGGAGACCGCTTGGTCCAAATGACCGAAGGAGCGCTTTGCAGACGAACAGGAAAATTCTTCATACATTCTCCCGTCATCACATACCAGCGACTGGGTTCATGGTTGAGCAGCATGGAGAGCAACTTGGGGCGCAAACGAGCCGCAAGATTCTGAAGCAGTGGATACGACCAGAATTCGACTTAGGAAATCACTTTTACTCTCATGCTGACTTCGATTCCATTTCTGTGGAACTCGCAGAGCAGGAGATTTTGCGCGCGGAGTCCACGATAAGACCGCTTCTTGAAGGTGTCTCCCGCGCACCACGCTATATGCGTTTTCCTTATAACCACACCGGAGAAACACAAGAGAAGCATGACTCGATGGTCGCGTTCCTCGCTGCGCACGGGTATCAGATGGCTCCGTGCACGATTGACAACTCAGATTACGAGTTCAACCACACCTACACGCTCGCGCTTGCACGGCATGACACGCAGACAGCGGAAAAGGTCCGCGCGGATTACATTGCCTATACTGCGGCAGAGATTGATTGGTATACAAAGCTAGATCGGCAGGTCTTTGGGCGCGACGTGACTCACATCATGCTGCTGCATGACAGCCCTCTCAATGCGGATACAATTGAAGCCGTCATCGGGCTGTTTACGCAGCGCGGTTATCGCTTTGTCACACTGACAGAGGCTTTGCGAGACCATGCTTATGCCACACCAGAGACCTACATTACAAAGTTTGGTCCCATGTGGGGGTACCGCTGGGCAAGGGAGCTTAACGTCAAGGTGAATGGTCGCGATGAACCAGATCCTCCAGCATGGCTTGGCCAGTACGTGAAAGAGGCCCATACGGGGGCAAACTGACTGCGACGACTCCCACCCATGGCGTCCGCTGCGCAGACCGCATAGCTGGGACACCGGGCGCGATGAAGAGGGGCGCAAAGAACAACCGCAGATCCCTCCACTTCGGTCGGGATGACAACCGGTAGGCGGCAGGGGTCTGGTATAAAGGCTGCGCGGTGTGGATGGGCGCGGCGATACGCGGCGAGGAGGCGGAATGCGGGGAGTGTGGACGGGGCTGGTGGTGCTGGCGGTGGGCGTGGCGCAGGGTGTTGCGGCGCGCGCGGCGGACTGCGCGGGGCTGGCGAAGCTGACGCTGGATGCGACGACGATTACGCGGGCCGAGGCGGTGACGAGTGGCGCGCTGGAGACGGATGGGCAGACGCTGCGGGAGCTGCCGGCGCTGTGCCGCGTAGAGGGCGTGCTGCGTCCGTCGGCGGACTCGGAGATCCGGTTTGAGGTGTGGATGCCGGAGTCGGGATGGAACGGGCGGCTGCTGGGCGTAGGGAATGGCGGGTTTGCGGGGTCGATCTACTACGAGCAGATGGCGGGCTACCTGAAGCGAGGCTATGCGGTGGCGGGATCGGATGCGGGGCACGAGGCCGAGTCGGCGGATGGAAGCTGGGCGTATGGACATCCAGAGAAGGTGAAGGATTTTGGCTGGCGAGCGGTGCATGCGACGCGGGAGCGGGCGGGCGAGCTGGTGCGGGCCTACTACGGGAAGCCGCAGGAGAAGGCGTATTTTGATTCGTGCTCGGATGGGGGGCGCGAGGCGCTGATGGAGGCGCAACGTTTTCCGGAGGACTATGACGGGATTCTGGCGGGCGCGCCGGCGAATGCGTGGACGGCGTTGACGACGTCGGGCCTTTCACTGATGCAGACGCTGATGGATGATCCGCGGTCGTATGTGCAGCCACGCAAGCTGCAGGCGATTGAGGATGCGGCGCTGGCGGCGTGCGATGCGGCGGATGGCGTGAAGGATGGCGTGATTGCCGACCCGACGCAGTGCCACTTTGACCCGGCGGTGCTGACCTGCAAGGGCGCGGAGACGAGCGCGTGCCTGACGCCGCAGCAGGTGAAGGCGGTGCAGGGACTGTATCGCGGCGGCGTGGACGGCAACGGGAAGCCATTCTTCTCGGGCTTTGAGATGGGCGACGAGCTGGCGTGGCGGCGGTGGGTGGTGGGCGACGATCCGGGAGAGTCGCTGGGTTCGCAGTTTGTGCGGAACAACTTTCGCTATCTTGTGACCGGCGACCCGAAGTGGAATCTGTTGACGGCGGATGTGGGTGAGGCGCTGAAGGAGGCGCGGGAGAAGACGGGGGCGGACCTGGACTCGACAGACCCAGATCTGAGCCGGTTTGCGGCGCGCGGGGGCAAACTGATTCTGTATCACGGATGGAACGATCCGGCGATTCCGCCAGGAAGCACGGTGGCGTACTACAAGAGCGTGGAAGCGAAGATGGGCTCGGAGAAGACGGCGAGTTTCACGCGGCTGTACATGATTCCCGGCATGGAGCACTGCGCGGGCGGGCCGGGCGCGACCATGTTTGGGCAGCTTGGGCTGGAGACGGCGAAGGGCGCGAAGTATGGCGTGATGGATGAGCTGACGGAGTGGGTGGAGCAGGGCAAGCCGGACCTGCCGGTGATTGCGACGAAGTACGCGGAGGGCGCGGACGGAAAGCGGGCGGCAGTGATGACGCGGCCGCTGTGCGCATATCCCGCTGTGGCGCGGTACAAGGGCGCGGGCGACGCGACGGATGCGGCGAACTTTGTGTGCGCGGCGCGGTGAGAACGTGCGGCGCTAGAAGCGCACAGAGATGCCTTTGTCGCAGAGGTCGGTGAGGACCGAGAGCAGGTTGGTGACGCCGAGCAGGTGACGGATTCCCGTGCCGAGATGGACGAGCTGAAGGGTGCAACCGGCGGAGCGCGCGGAGACGTAGAGATGGACGACGGTGCCGAGGCCCATCGAGTCCATGTGCTTGAGTCCGGCGAGGTCGATGTCGATGCGCGTGGCGCCAGGGATGAGCTTGCGGACGGTGGAGTAGAGTGGATCGGTGACGCCGGCGACGAGCTTGCCCTGGCAGTAGACGGTGTGGACGGTGCCGTGGGATTCGACGTGGAGCGAGAAGAGCGGATTGGGCAGATCGACGTCGGGCATGGAGGAATCCTCTCCAGGGAAGTGAACCGGCAAGGCGGATTGTCGCATGAAAGCGGACGGATGGAGCGGAATTGTTGACGAAGCGGGAACAGGGGTGGGCGGAATCCGCATTTGGTGCT
>JAGWML010000028.1 GCA_028873155.1 Acidobacteriota bacterium | reverse complement strand
AAAGATACTTTAATTGGAATCTCTCTAAAATCGCTGCATCTTCACGCGCACCGCAACCGGCTTGCCGTAAATGCACAGCCCGCGATCCGTCTCGTCACCGTTCAAAAGCCGCAGAGGCTTCCACGCGCCCTGCTCGTACCAGCCTTCCTCGGCGGTCACGATCTGACTCTGGATCCATGGCAGTTTGCCGGGCTGGTGGAAGACGACGCTGACG
Source organism: Acidobacteriota bacterium (assembly GCA_028873155.1). GTDB lineage: Bacteria > Acidobacteriota > Terriglobia > Terriglobales > Acidobacteriaceae > Telmatobacter. The sequence goes on along the minus strand of JAGWML010000028.1, from coordinate 19,454 downwards.
TCCACGCCGGTCACCAGGAACTCGTCCGGCCCGAGCCGCGCCACAAGAGCCTCGCCGTGCGCATCCTTCGTGCCCGGGGCGCGGCGGCCATCTTGCTGCGGAAATCCAAATGACACGGTGGCCTGCCAGTCGCCAAAATCCAGTTCTTGGGTCTCGGCACCTGGTTCTTCCACCGCCGTCTTTACTTTGCCTTCGAACTCGAGCTCGGCGATCTCGCGATCCATGGGCCCGATCAGGGCAAAGTTTCGCGCGTGCGCAGTCCACGGCGCGTCACCCAAAATATTCCATCCCGCCTGGTCTACGCCAAACGGCGAAAACCCAACGGCGCCTCGACCAATCGCGTAGAAGAGAAATTTCGCGAATTCGTCATTCCGGCCCGTCTCTGGAATCCAGAGAGGATTGTCCGGCCGGTCATAGGCATTCAAGATCGAGCGGTAGAATGCTGAGTCGTCTGCATAAATATCTGGCCCGATCATGTCGATGGAGGGCGCAAGTGTGCGCCACAGTCCCACCAGCTTTTGGACTGCTCCGCCGCTCGGGTACGAAATGCCTGGCTGATCGATCTGTCTTTGCGCGAGCTCAGCGGCCGGATAGTCGATCCACACATTCATGTAACAGGGAATGGCAAACGCGCTCTTGCCCGCCGCGGCAATCTCATTGACGTATTTGGCCTGATAATAGGCCTGAAAGATCTCATTCGCGTCGCTGCCAAAAACCTCACTCCAGGTTCCCGCATGCCTCCCTTCCGCCTGCAGAAGATCATCCGGGACCTGCCCCGCAAACAACCGGTTTGCCGTCGCCGAGAAATCCCTCACGCTCCCTATATTCCCTGACTCGTTCTCCACCTGGACCATCAGCACCGTGTGCTGTTCACCATCGACCGCCTTCAGGTGGCGCATCAGCTCGGTGAATGCCGTCTTGTCAGCCTCCAGCGTGTTGCGCGACAGAGGCGAGAGCACATCGATCGGCACTCCGTCTTCGCGGATCACGCGAGGATACCGCGCAGTATTCTCCTTCACCCACGAGGGCGCATAGTGCATGTTTCCGTTTTTCCAGGTCCCGAACCACAGAAACACAACATGCAGCTGGTGAGCGCGCGCGCCCTCCAGGACTGCATCCACATTGCTGAAGTCGAACTTGCCCTGTTCGGCTTCCAGCTGTTCCCAGTACACCGGGGCCTCAATCGTGTTCGCGTGCAGCGCCGCCATCGAATTCCACACCTGCGGCAACTCGCTCGGCCACGCGCTTGAGTTATGAATCTGTCCCCCCAGAATCAAATACGGCTTGTCCTCCACCAGCAGCGCCCAGCGGCCGTCCTTGTGGACGATCCGGGGAGCGTCTGCTGCCGCAGCAATCGATGAAGAGCCAGGAGCGGCAACCACGAAGAGGACGAGGCACGCCAGGAATACAAAATTTGCACGAGAGAAAATTCGCATCGGGATCACCTATTCAATGAGAGGAAATCGTGTACTTCGAGGCGCAGCAAGCTGCCCTCACAAAATCGGGCAGCCGCCTACGCTTTCTCTGCCGCAGGATTCTGCACTTGAAACATCGCAATCGCTTCAATCTCTACCAGCAGCTCGGGCCGGCACAGGTGCGCTTGAATGCAGGTCGATGCCGGAAGAGGATTGAGCCCGAGCTCGGTAAAGTATTTCGTCCGCTCCTCGTTGAACGCCTCATAGTCGCGGTCGATGTCGCGGAGGTAGCAGGTTGTCCGTACGATGTCATGCCAGCTGGCGCCTTCACTGGCCAGCAGTCCGGCAAGGTTTTGGAAGGTGCGCTGCATCTGAGCCCGAATGTCCCCGATGTGAACGCTGTTTCCGCGCTCGTCAATCGACGCCGTCCCGGAGATGAGCAGGATCGTCACCCCATTCAGGTCGATGCGCATGCCTCGTGAAAAGGAACTGGGCCTGGCGTAGTCGTAGGCCTCATTCAAGACGCCGAGGTTGGTCATCGCACGTTTTTGAACGGGCGCCAGCTTCAGGGTCTCGACAAGTTCTGCAATGGATTTCATCGTCGGTCCGATCCTCGCCCAACAATTATTGACCTTCCCTGGCGCAAATGTAAACCTTTTCTTGCGAGACCCACGTCTCTCTGCGGCGACACGATCCTGCGCATTACCCCTCCCCGCAACCTCACCCAGCCTGCCCGCGACCAGGATGGACTTCCTGCCGTGCCTCCCTGCACTACAATTCAGGTGATCGAGTTGCAAACGATCCATTGGGGCAGGTTTCCATCGAAGTGAGTCGATTGAATCGTCGCTTTCTCTCCCGCATCTTTCGCCATCACATTGTTCTTCTGGCCTTCGCTTTGAGCAGCGTGGCGATTCTCTACGTAACCCGCCCCTACAAAGATGTCCTGACGCGGATGAGCTTTGCCACGGCATATCCTGCAATCGTTCTGCTGTGCATCACACTGCTCACAGGCCCGCTCAACATTCTTCGCGGACGCGGAAATCCAGTCTCCAGTGATCTCCGCCGCGACATCGGGATATGGGCTGGCATTCTCAGTCTTCTGCATGCCGCTGTGGGCCAATGCGTTCACCTCAGAGGACGGCCCTGGCTCTATTACGTCTACGGCCCGACTGAAAAGCATGTCGGCCTTCGTCACGATCTCTTCGGCTTCTCAAACTACACCGGCGCTGTGGCGACGCTGGTGTTGATCGCGCTTTTCGCTACGTCCAACGATTGGTCGCTCCGGGCATTGGGGACGCCGAGATGGAAGTCCCTGCAACGCTGGAACTATGCCGTGTTTCTCCTCGCTGCGCTGCATGCCTTCGGCTATCAGGGGATCGAGAAACAGAAGATGGACTGGGTTGGCTTAATGATCGTGTGTGTCGCACTTACCATTGCGGTGCAGGGCGCCGGCTTCTGGAAGAGGGGCCAGACGGTGCAACACGCGTCGATGGACGCCGACGCCGCGGGCACAACCGCGCGCACGTCCTAACCTCAGGACAGGAACTCCACACTGTGCAGGGGGTGACCGGATCCGGCCAAGGATTGAGTCCGACACAATTCAGTTGCGCTGCCAAAGCACCCGGAGCGCTTGCCGTGCGTCAGATGCCCAGCTTCTTCACTTCGTCGTTGTAGTACTTGCGGTAGAGAATCTCCCACTCCTGCGAGCCTTCCAGGATGATCTTCCGCTGCGACGCGATCTTCTGGCGAGCCGCGGCGTCAATCTTCGACTCCTCGGTCAGCAGCATCTCCAGCGCCTTGCGCGCCTCCTGGCGAATCGTATTGCGATCCTCCATGAAGCCGACCTCGTTGAGGTCTGCCAGCGTGTCGGCCACCGTGTGCGCCAGCTTGTTCACCTTGTCCCGGCTGATCCTCATAGCACCGCCTTGTACTTGCGCGCCAGCTCGGTCTTCACCTTCTTGAACATCTCGGCATACTGCGCCCCGGACTTGCGCATCTCCTCGGAGTAGGCCTCCAGGATCACGCGCACCTCTTCGTTAATCCGGTCCTCAAGCGATAACTCATCGATCAACCCAGCTGCCACCTTCGACTCCGTGCCTTTGGGGTCGCTGGTGGTGATCAGTTTGGCGTCGATCAGTTGCTTGACCGTGCGGCGGGCTAGGTACCCGATGTACTCGCGGGAGAAAATCATGGGCTAAAACACGAGAATACTGCATGGCCCGCCCGCCTGTACACCACCAGTGCGCCCTGAGCCCTGCGCAGGCGTGCGCTTCAGTCGCCAGACCCCTTGCCAGACGGGCTCGGAAGCATCGCAGCACCATGATTCGCGGCAGGCAGAACAGCCCTTCCCTCATTGAGCTCCAGCACCCGAGGCTCGCGATCGCCCGGCGCCAGCACATCGACTTCCGTGCTCAGCCACGCCCCGCTTGTCTGGCGCTCATTCCACCACACGGGCACTTCCACCGCGCACCGCGCCACGGACGTGCTTCGAACGCCCGGCGCCGTCTCCACGGGAACGATGCCGCTGCCCTGGGCGTCCCCGGTCCCCGGCACCACTCTGGCGCGGCACAGAATCATTGCGCCCGCCGGCAGATCCCCCGGCAGCGCGACCTGCCACTCCGCCGTATACATTGCACCCGCCTGCGCCTGCAGACGCGCGCCCGCCATCCCCAGCGTCAATCCCACGAGCAGAATCTCCCATCGCCGCATGGTGCCCCTCCATGCCGCGTCTATCGGCTGCGGGAATGGAGAAGTTCATGTGCAGGACGCATAATCGAAGCCCAATCCCGGTACCTAGGTCATGCGCGCAGGCTCTCAGCCACGGTGCGGACACTTCTCCGTATTCAGGCAACCCTCGGCTACGCGCAGCCGCTCCACCGGCTGGCCGCTCACCAGGTGCTGGTCGACAATCTCCGCCGCATCGTCCGGCCGCACGTTTCCGTACCAGACAGCCTCCGGATACACCACCATCATCGGCCCATGCTCGCACTGGTCCAGGCAGCCCGACTTGTTGATTCTCACCCTGTGCCCCAACCCCGCCGCCTTCACCAGTTGTTGCAGCGCCGTGTGCAGATCGCTCTTGCCATCCGCTGTGCAGGAGACGCGCGGCGCGCCCTCCGGCCGCGTGTTGTGGCAGACAAAGACATGTCGTTCAAAACTCGGCAATACTCTCTCCTTGTTGTGTGACTCTCCTCTTTAGCCTAACGCCCGGCCCTCTTTCCACAATCCCCGCCGCCCGCATCTGAGAAAATGGTGTCTTGACCATGAGCACGGATAACCTGCTATCGCTGAAAGACGACATGGTGGCCTTCATTGAAGGGCACGGCCTGCGCCGCCTCCCCGGCTATGTCACCGAAGACATCCCCTCCATCCTCTGGGAGAGTGAGGGCAATCCCGACGCGTGGAAAGACTTCGTCGAAATGGCCAAGCACGCCGGCGCGCCGTTCATCACGTTCAGCGAGATGACACTCGAGCGCGAAGACCTCGATGCGCTCATCGACCAGGCAACCGAGATGAACTACCCGGACGAAGAACCCTCGGAACTGGTGGAAGCGCAGTTGCTGCGCAAGTACACAGGCATGGTCGGCTACATCCAGCTTGGCTTCGTCTACCAGGGCATGGCATTTCTCCACGAGACCACTACCGACTGGTACGAGCGCTTCCAGTCCCTGCTGGAAGAGATGGACGGCTTCCATGACATCGTCATCGACGACCACGACGACGAGGACGAATAGTCCCGGTGAGCTCCCGAGGCGCCATAGGCAACGCAGCTGCTGCATCCGGCGCTACCGCTCCACGCCAGCGCTGGATTCTCGCTGAGCAACACGCGGAGCAGGCCGACACCCTGGCCCGCGCCGCACGCCTGCCTCATGTGCTGGCCGAGCTACTGCTCGCGCGCGGCGTCACCACTGCCTCCGAGGCCTTCGTCTTTCTCAATCCTGCCGTCGACCATCTGCACGATCCGTTCCTCATGCGTGGCATGCAGGCTGCCGTGGACCGCATCGAGCGCGCCATCGCGCAAGGCGAGCCCATCCTGCTCTATGGCGATTACGACGTCGATGGCACCACGGCCGTTGTCCTGCTTAAGACCGCCATCGAGATGCTCGGTGGCATCGTACGTTTTCATGTACCCCATCGCCTGCGCGAGGGCTATGGCCTTCAGTCCAGCGTGCTCGAAGAGGCGTACGCTGCGGGCATCCGCCTCGTTCTTACCGTTGACACCGGCATGCGCGCTTTTTCTGAGGCCGAAACCGCGCGCCGCCTCGACCTCGACCTCATCATCACCGACCATCATTTGCCCGACGCGCACGAGGCTGTGCCCGACGCGCTGGCCATCCTCAATCCGAATCAACCGGGATGTGACTACCCGGAAAAGTCCCTCTGCGGAGCAGCCATCGCGCTCAAGGTCGCCCAGGCTCTCCTGGAGCGCAGCCACCGCGAACGTACCCGCGAAAAGACGCTGCCCAGCTTTCTCAAGATGGCCGCCATCGCCACCATTGCGGATGCCGTTCCGCTCACAGGCGAGAATCGCGTCATCGCAGCGCTGGGCCTGCGCGAGTTGCGCAAGCCGGTAGGCGCTGGTCTGCGCGCGCTCTTTGAAACCGCCGCACTCGACCCCGCTGCAAAGCCCCTCACCGGTTTCGATGTGGCCTTCCGACTCGCTCCCCGCATCAACGCCGCCGGCCGCATGGATGTTGCCTCCGACGTCGTCGAGCTTTTCACCACGCGCGATCTGCCGCGCGCCCGCGAACTTGCCGCCAAGCTCGACCGCCTCAACCGCGAGCGGCGCGACACGGAGGCCTTCGCGCTTACCGCCATTGAGAACCGCCTCGCCACAGACGCTGCTCTCGCTACCGAGCGCCTGCTTGTAATCGACGGCGATGGCTGGCATCGCGGCGTCATCGGCATCCTCGCCTCGCGCGTCGTCGAACGCACCGCAAAGCCTGCCATCGTCGTCAGCGTCGAGGACAATGTCGCCCATGGCTCTGGCCGCTCCATCGACGGCTTCCCGCTGCTTGAAGCCATCGAGACCTGCGCCGATCTCTTTACCCGCTTCGGTGGCCACGCATTCGCCGTCGGGTTTGCGCTGCCCGCCGCGGCATTGCCCGAGCTCAAGCGCCGCCTCAGCCTCCACGCCGCGGAACGACTCGCGCAGCGCGAGCCCGAGCGGCTCCTCCTCATCCACGCCGAGTTGCCGCTCGACCGGATCACGCCGGTCCTTGCCGGCTGGCTCGGCAAGCTCGAGCCACTGGGCCATGGCAACCCCGAGCCGGTCTTCGTGGCGCGCAACGTCCGCCTGCTCTCTCCTCTGCGCGTGATGAAAGAGCGCCACATCCGGCTCGAGCTCTCGCCCGCCGGAGCCACCTCCGCTCCCTGCATGGTGCGGGCCGTCGGCTGGGGCATGGCCTTTCGCGCTATCGAGCTTGGTCTCGCCCAGGGCAGCCGCATCGACGTGGCCTATCGCATCCGCGAGAACAACCACCCCGAGTTCGGCGGGATTGAAATTGAGATCGCCGGCATCGAGCCAGCGTCAGCCTGATGCAAGAAGGCCCACGGCGTACCGTGGGCCTCATCGTTGCGCTCTTCGTGTGTCTTAACGGAAGTGCCGCTGATCCGGCGCGGGCCGTTCCTGCGGGCGTTCCTGCGGGCGCTGCTGGTTGTTCTGCCATTGCTGCTGCGGCCGCTGATCAACGCTCCCATTGTTCGGACCCCGATTGTTTGGGCCCCGATTATTCGGGCCCTGGTTATTCACGCCGGGGTTGTTCGGCCGCTGCCACTGCTGCTGGTTGCCGCGATTCTGGTTCTGGTTCTGATTCTGGTAGCCGCTGTTGGGCTGGCCATAGCCGCGTCCCTGATACGCCTGGTTCGGCGGCCGGTTCTGCATGCCGTTGTTGGGGTTCTGCGTATTGCCACGATCCTGGTTGTTGAACGTGTTCGGGCGCTGGTTCATCACCGACGGCCGGTTCTGGTTGTTCCACGGATGCACGACAGCGGTTGTCACGGGCCTTCCGTGGTTGTTGTTGAAGTAGGAGCTGCGCTCCATCTGCGCCGCCTGCGTGTGCTGCATCTGCATCTGCGTTGGCGCCGTGTGCTGGTCGCGCATCGCCATCCGCTCTTCCGCAGCCGGCTGATGCTGGATGCCTCCGGGGCCGCCGTTGTACGACACATGATTGTTGTTGATGATCGTCGTGTTGCGCACAATCGTGTTGTTCACGTAGGTGTTGTGGATGACCGTCGTGTTCACACGCATCACCGCGGTGTTATAAGCGAACTCGCGGCCGCGCCACTCGCCACCCACAAAACCCACGCCCATGTACCCGAACCCATAGTTCACGCCGCCGTAGTAGCCCACGTGCGGGCCCCAGTAGCCGGGATGAAACATGTACATCCCGCCTGCCCAGCCCCAGTAAGGCGGCGTCCACAGCGCGCCCATGTACGGCGCAGGAACCCACGCACCCGGCACCCAGTAGTAGCCGTCGTCGCCGTAGGCCCAGTAACCCGGCGTCCACATCAGCCCCGGTTGCGGGCAGAGCGGCTGCACATACACCGGCAGCACCGGCGGGGCAAAACCCACACTGATAAAGACACCCGCGAAGGACGAGGCGGGAACGATCAGAAGAAGCAGCGTCAACAAGAGCCAGCGCGATGTACGAAGCAGCCGCATGGCAAATCCTCCTTCACTTTCAGTGCCTGCATGGCCGAATCTCACTGCCTCCCGGCCTGCACGGACACGCACGTTCAGCCCTCCGCAAATGAGACCAGGGAATCTTGCGAAGATGCTTTACTCCTCTCAAACCCCACAGGGCAACAGAAGTTGCTGGCGACGTCAGTAGCGCAGGCTCAGGCCCATCCCAAAGACGTGCCGCGCCTGCAGGTTCACCGGCACGATCACGACCGGTGGAGCGGGCGAGGGAAGTCCCGTCGGCACCGCGGTGCTGCCAATCGTGCCCGCCACCTGGCCAATGCCGGCATCGAACGCAAAGTGCGGATGTTCCTTCTGCGTAATCCGCACGGCGTAGTCCAGTGTCGTCGGCACATGCGCCGGCGCTCCGGGCAGCCCGGTCGACGTGTTAATCAGAATCGCGCTCAGGTTCTTTGAGTTCGGCGGCTCCTGCGTAAAGCCCGCCGCGGGCACAATCGCAGTGTGGAACGGACCCGGCAGTGGAATCCCCAGACCGCCAAACAGTCTGCCTTCAAACCGCGTCGATTGCCCGCCCAGCCCATAGATCGACGCGTTCGTCGCCTTCCAGCCCAGGTTCACGAGAAACGGCACCGGCGGATGCAGCCAGGTCTTTGTCGCCGCAATGTAGATATCCCCATTCGTGTAGGACTTCAGCGTTCCGGTCAGCGCCTGGTTCAGCGCGCCGCTCACAAAGCGGTCGTCTGTCCGCACCAGTCCACCCACTCCGATGCCCGGTGTCCAGGGTCCGAACTGTCCATCCTTGATCGCCACAACCTTGCCGTGAAAGATGTTCATCCCCGAGTAGTGCCACAGGCTGCTGAAGAGAGCGCTGTTGCCTTCGGTATGCACACTCCGCGTATAGCCCGCCTCAAAACGATTGGCAAAACCCTCGGTGATGCTGAAGGTATGGATATTGCCGATCACCTTCGAAGCATCCACAAAGTGGTAGCCCACCGCGGGATGCGAAAAGAACTTGCCCTTGTCTGCGTACACCACGTACGCCGTGGGCGTGATAAATCCGCCCGTCTGTCCTTCCAGCGTCAGGTTCTGGGCGCGCAGGGTCTGCGCGGCTCCCATCGTCATTGCCACCAGCCCGCAAAGGGCAACGCTCTTCAGCCAGTTTCGATTCACGTTCACTACTCCTGTCCGGTGCAGTCTCCTGCGCCTCTTCCTTTTCCAAGGCAAATCCGGCATCCGTCCAGGCCACCGTTGCACCCAAGGATGATCCTCTCCTTCGCCCTGCGCCTGCAATGGAAAACCACGGCCGGCGCACCACAAAGGTACCCATTGGCTCAATGCGCCAACGGGCTTCTGGAGGAGTTTCCGCGCGGCCTCATGGGCGCTGAGGATACTCCGGATTCGCTTGGGGAATGCACTCTTGTAACACATTTGTTGCGCAATCGTCTCCCCCGTTCGCCGGGTGGTAGACTCACGCCATGCCACGTGGTCTGTTCATTACGCTCGAGGGCCTCGACGGCTCGGGTAAAACCACGCAGATCAAGCGTTTGGCTGCGTGGCTCCAGCGGCGCGGCTTCAGCCCCATCGTCACCCGCCAGCCCGGCGGTACCGCCACCGGCGACTCCATCCGCGCCCTGCTGCTCGACTCCCGCTCCACCGGCCTCGCGCCCATGACCGAGATGGCCCTCATGTTCGCCGACCGCGCCCAGGCGATTGCCGAAGTCATCGAACCGGCCCTCGCCGCCGGCAAAATCGTTCTCTGTGATCGATTTACCGACTCCACCGAGGCCTACCAGGGCGGCGGCCGCCAACTCGGCTCCCAGCTCGTCCTCGACATGCACCGCCTCATCTGCGGCAACCTGCAGCCCGACCTCACCCTGCTGCTGCTGCCGTCCCTTGCCGTATGTCTGGAGCGCGCCCGTCGCCGCAATGAGCGCGTCGCCGCCCAGTCCGGCCCGGACGAAAGCCGCTTCGAGCAGGAGCAGGATGCCTTCTATCAGCGCGTCTGGGAAAAGTACCGCGAGATTGCCGCGCGAGACACCGACCGCGTCGTCCTCATCGAGGGCAACCTCACCATCGATGAGGTCCACGAGCAGATTGCTGAGGCCGTCTCCGAGCGCCTCATCACCGCGGGCCACGCGCACTAGCCTCAATGATTCGCCAGCGCGTTGCGGCCTTCCGCGCGCTACCACGCACCCAGAAGCTTCCTCACCAGCACCAGTTGCCCGACGTGATAGGCGTTGTGATCCGCCACCAGCAGCGCCTCACGCAAAATCGTCTGCCCATCCCCATGCGGAATCTTGGCGAAGAGATCCGTCTTCGCATCGCGCACCAGCTCGCACATCGCCTTCAGGTCACGCTTGACGGCGCGCACACTCCGGTCCCACGCCTTCTCATCCAGTGGAGCCTTCTCCTGCGGCCAGTAGCCCTCCGGCCACTTGGGCGACTCGTGCTTCGGATTCCGCGAAAACTCCAGAATGTCCCACTGCGCGATGCGCAAATGTTCGAGCAGTTGCCACGGCGTGTGCTCGGCCCCTTTTGGCGCCTTTCCTCGCAGCTCCGCCGGCAGCCCTTTCACCGCCTGGTCAAAGGTTGCGTGCGCCTGCGCCAGCGTCAGAAGATTCACAAGATGTTCACGCAATGCCGCGTCGTTCCGGTCCGACATAAACCCCTCCCACCCAACGGATTCCAGCGCGGCGCATCGGATGCGGAAACTTCTTCGCCTTTGCCGCAAGGCGTGTTCTCGCACCCCGCTCCATTTACACTGTTAGATGGAGACCCCTGTGTTTTTTGATAAAGTTTTAACCAGCATTTTTGGCACCGCGAACGAGCGCGCCATCAAGCGCATGATGCCCGTTGTGACTGCCATCAGCGCCCTCGAGCCGGAGATCAAAAAGCTCTCTGACGAGCAGCTTCGCGCAAAGACCGCTGAGTTCCGCGCCCGCATCGCCGCGCGCATCGCCAGCCTCACTGACCCCGAAGAGATCAAGAAGGCTGAGCGCGAGGTCCTCGACGAGATTCTCCCCGAGGCCTTCGCCGTTGTCCGCGAAGCCGGCTGGCGCGCCGTCCACATGCGCCACTTTGACGTGCAGCTCATCGGCGGCATGGTCCTCCACGACGGCAAAATCTCCGAAATGAAGACCGGCGAAGGCAAAACCCTCGTCGCCACCCTGGCCTGCTATCTCAATGCACTCATCGGCAAAGGCGTCCACGTCGTCACCGTCAACGACTACCTCGCCAAGCGCGACGCCGAGTGGATGGGCAAGATCTACGAGTTCCTCGGCCTCACCGTCGGCGTCATCGTTCACGACCTCGACGACAACGAGCGCCGGCAGGCCTACGCAGCGGACATCACCTACGGCACCAACAACGAGTTCGGCTTCGACTACCTGCGCGACAACATGAAGTTCGAGCTGAAGGACTGCGTGCAGCGCGGCCACTACCACGCCATCGTCGACGAAGTGGACTCGATCCTCATCGACGAGGCCCGCACTCCGCTCATCATCTCCGGCCCCACTGACCAGACCACCGACAAGTACGCGCGCGTCCGCCTGATCATTCCCAAACTTGTCCTCGGCGAAGAGGTCGAGTGGAGCGACCACAAGCGCCAGTCCGAGCTCGGCATCCGCCTCAGTGAAGGTGAAAAATTCTTCAGCGGCGATTACGTCGTCGACGAGAAACACAAGACCATCGGCGTCACCGACGAGGGCTGGATCACCATCGAGAAGGCGCTCGGCATTGACAACATCGCCGACGCCGAGAACTGGGACCTCAAGCACTACGTCGAAACCGCCATCAAGGCCCACGCCCTCTACAAGCGCGATGTGGATTACGTGGTCAAGGACGGCGAAGTCATCATCGTCGATACCTTCACCGGACGCCTCATGCCGGGCCGCCGCTGGTCCGACGGCCTGCACCAGTCCATCGAGGCCAAGGAGGGCGTCAGCATCCGCAAGGAAGACCAGACCCTCGCCACCATCACCTTCCAGAACTACTTCCGCCTCTATCAGAAGCTCAGCGGCATGACCGGCACCGCCGAAACCGAAGCCGCCGAATTCGAAAAGATCTACAAGCTCGAAATCGTCGTCATCCCCACCAACAAGCCGCTCCTGCGCATCGAAAATCCCGACGTCGTCTTTCGCACCGCCAAGGAAAAATACAAGGCCGTCGCCGACGACATCTCCCGCCTCCACGAGCAGCAGCAGCCCGTCCTGGTCGGCACCACATCCATCGAGAAGAGCGAATTGCTCTCCAACATCCTCGCCCGCAAAGGCGTGCGCCACGTCGTGCTCAACGCCAAGTTCCACGAGCGCGAGGCGGAGATCGTCGCACAGGCAGGCCGCGTCGGCATGGTCACCATTGCCACCAACATGGCAGGCCGCGGCACCGACATCCTTCTCGGCGGCAACGCCGAATTCATGGCCCGACAGGATCTCGTCAAGAAGAGCCGCGCGCGCGCGATCAGCGTCGCCGAGGGCGCCATCAGCCCCATGGCTCCCGCCGGCTTCCTGCGCTTCTACTACCAGGGCCAGGAGTTCGAGGTCGCCGAACCCGAGTGGAACGACACCTTCGCCGTCTACAACCAGGACGCGCTGGCCGAGCATGGCAAGGTCATTGAAGCAGGCGGCCTCTTCATCCTCGGCACCGAGCGCCACGAGTCCCGCCGCATCGACAACCAGCTCCGCGGCCGCGCCGGCCGCCAGGGCGACCCCGGCGAATCCCGCTTCTACCTCTCGCTCGAAGACGACCTGATGCGCATCTTCGCCAAGCAGTGGGTCAGCACGTTGCTTGAGCGCCTCGGCATGGAAGAAGGCGTGCCCATCGAGTCAAAGATGATCTCCAAGCGCATCGAAGGCGCGCAGAAGGCCGTTGAAGCGCAGAACTTCGAGTCGCGCAAGCACCTGCTCGAATACGACGACGTCATGAACAAGCAGCGCGAGGCCGTCTACGGACTGCGCCGCCAGCTTCTTGAGGGAGTCGAACAGCGCGAGCTCATCCTCGAGGACTACGTCGGCGGCATCCTCAGCGCCGCGCTCGACGAGTTCGCAGGCGAAAACGTGCGCCCCGACCAGTGGAACCTCAAGGGCCTCGACGATCGACTCATGGGCCAGTTCGGCATGACGCTCGCCGCTGCCGGAATCAACACCCGCGAGATGACCCGCCACGAACTCGGCGACGCCATCTTCGACAAGCTCAAGGAGCACTACGAGGCCAAAGAGAAGCTCCTCGGCCCGGAAACCATGCGCTACCACGAGCGCATGGTGATGCTCTCCGTCATCGACGGCCTCTGGAAAGACCACCTGCTCTCGATGGATCACCTCAAGGAAGGCATCGGCCTGCGCGGTTACGCCCAGCAGGACCCGCTCGTCGCCTACAAGAGAGAGTCCTTCGACATGTTCGAAGCCATGATGCTCAAGTTCCAGGAGGACACCGCGCGGTTCCTCTTCCGGATGCAGATTCTCGGCCCGGACGGACAGCCGATCCAGACCTTCGCCGCGCCGCGCGCACCCGTGCCACCCGCGCCGCCTGTGGACAGCGCAGAACTGCCTGCGTCACTTCAGGCCGCCGCCCTGCAGGCTGCGCCGCGCGAGATCTCCATTCCCGCCCGCCAACCCTCCACCACCATCGACGCCATCGAGCGCGACTTCCATCGCAAGAAGCAACGCGAACTCGCCGTAGCCAGCCGCGCCGGTGCCGGCGAGGCAAGCCAGCCCCAGCAACGCCTCGTGGGCGACAAGGTCGGCCGAAACGATCCCTGCCCCTGCGGCTCCGGCAAGAAATACAAAAAATGCCACGGAGCCGAGCAGTAAATCAATCGCAGCAGCGCGGCGCCTCTGGCCCAACCGCGCTGCTGCTCTCTCCCTGCCTTACTGGCTCAGATTGAAGTCCACGCTCACGTTGAGCGTCGAACTCCCCTCCCCCGGCACAAACTTCCACTTCCGCACCGCCTCCTGCGCCGCCTCGGCCAGCACAGTATTCCCGCTCAACGTCTTCACGTCCGTCACCTTGCCATCCGCGTCCACGGTCACTTCCAGCTTCACAATACCCGTCACGCGCATCCGCTTGGCGATCTCCGGATAGACCGGCGCCACCCGCGACTTCACCGCGCGGTCATCGGCGCGCGCCTGCAGCGCAACCCCCAGACACAGCACCATCATGCACGCCGGTACACTTCGCCTGACCGCACGCACCACACGCGCACCCACGCTTCTCGCTCCACCTTCCGCCATTGCTCCTCCTGTCGCGGTCTTGCTGCTCAGTCAAGCTATCGGCAGAGAAGCGCGGGACGTGAATGCGCATCTCACACCCTGCAACGTGCTCTTTGTCGTGTGTTCTGGATTTCCGATTCGCCGCTCGCGCCGTCAGCCAGCCAGCGCAGCCTGCACGGCTTCAAACGTCAGGTGGCCTGGCTCGACACCATGCCCGGCGCACCACTGCTCATACAGTCGCCCATAGCTGAGCGTCATGTACGCTTCCGGCCGCACGCCCAGCCGCGTCGCCGTCGCGTCAATCCACTCCGGCGTCCCTTCCAGCTCGGCGAAGTCCCCGATCGGCGTCTCGTCCACCACGCAGTGTCCCACGCCATCGGTCCACTCCGTGCGCCACTTCTCATAGCGAAAAGCCGCCACCAGCCCCAGCGACTCGAAGACCTCCGCCATCACCGCGCCATCGGCCACTTCCGTCTCTGTCTCTACGCGATGCTTGTGCCGGTCTTCGCCCACGCCCGAGTCGGGAATGCGCTTGTGCGTCACCGTCCACCGCCCCGCATACTCGCGAATCCGCAGGATCTCGGTCCGCGTCCGCATCGCCCGGTCCGGCGTGTCATAGAGCACGTTCGTCTCAAACGCGCGCGGCGTCTCCAGCCGAAGACCCGCTGCGCTCAGCCGCGCCGCCAGCTCCTCGATCTTCTCTACGCGAAACTTGATCTCCGTCTCGATCGCCATCGGTTGCAGTGAGTATACGGAGTTGGCCGCGCCCCCTGCCAGCAGCGACAATAGACTCGTGCAGACCCTTCGCCTCACCGTGGACGCCGCGCACCTCGAAACACCTGCAGCCCGCAGCGCCCTCGCGCAGGCCGCGGAGATTCTGCGCTGCGGAGGCCTCGTCGCACTGCCCACTGAAACCGTCTACGGCCTTGGCGCCAACGCCCTCGACCCCGCCGCCGTCGCCAGCATCTTTGCCGCCAAGCAGCGTCCCGCGTGGGACCCCGTCATCGTCCACATCACCGGAGAAACAGTCGACAATCCCATGCTCCGCACTCTCGCCGCTGAGATCCCGGACGCCGCACGCAAGCTCATCGCCGCCTTCTGGCCCGGCCCGCTCACGTTGCTCCTGCCGCGTTCCGCAGCCGTGCCCGACGCCGTAACAGCCGGACGTCCGCTCGTCGGCATCCGCATGCCCGCGCATCCGGTCGCTTTCGCGCTCATTCGCGAGGCTGGCGTTCCCATCGCCGCGCCCAGCGCCAACCTCTTCGGCCACATCAGCCCCACCACCGCCGCGCATGTCCTCGACGATCTCGACGGCCGCATCGACGCTATCCTCGACGCCGGTCCCACCAAACACGGCGTTGAGTCCACGGTGCTCGATCCCTGCCAGAGCCCGATGGTCATCTATCGCCCCGGCGCCATCACCGCTGCGCAAATCCGCGCTGTCGCCGGTCCCGTTGAAGTCTTTCAGCTCGCAGGCCCGCTCACGCCAGCCCCGCGCGAAGCCCTGCCCTCGCCCGGCGTTGGCCTGCGTCACTACGCACCCCGCGCGCACCTGGTGTTGGTGGAGGATTCGTTCAACAGGCTGCCGGGCGCGCTCGCCAAAGCAGCAGCGCAACACTCGTCGCAGCGCATCGGCCTCATGCTGCCCGATGAGCTCGCTGCCCAGGCGCCATCTTCGGTCGAGATTTTTCCCTGGGGACGCTGGGCTGCACCAGAAGAGCTGGCCAGCCGTCTCTATGCCGGTCTCCGCGCGCTCGACGCCGCGGGCTGCGACGTCATCCTCTGTCCCCTGCCGCCGGCCGACGGTCTCGGCGCGGCCATCCGCGACCGCCTCCGCAAGGCCGCTCACGTACCGGATGAATAAATCCGCTCAGCCTGCTCACCCTGCTTGTACATGTACTTGATCGCCGACTTGTAGATCAGCACGCGCGTTCTGCCGCGCACCTTCAGCGCATGCCTGTCATACCACTCGATGCAGCCTTCAATTCTTTGCCCGTCCACCAGCACAATCACCATCGGCGTCTGCGCCTGAATCTGCTTCTGCAGGTAAAAGACCTCCGCATGGCTCTGGCGCGGCTCGTCGCCGAGTGCGTGCGTCGTCAGCCGGACGGGGTGCGACTGCGCAGACTTCCTCCGGCCGGGCGCGGGTATTGCCCCAGCCTGCCCATGTTCGGTCCAGTGCTCCGTCGCATAAGGATTCATCGACCCACTCTCCAGGAATTCGGTTCTTCCCGCCCATCTCCTTGCACGGCCGAATGCGCACAATCCAATGCAGCACTCCGCGCAGAGAGACACCTTCACGACAGGCATTCACTCCCGTTGCGGACTCGTTGCCTCAACGTCAACATTCAGATTCGCGTTCCAGATCGTACTGGGAAAGATGCCGCGTTTCGGAGCGAGGTTGCTTTGTTTCGCGTCCGGCCCATCGCATCCACCAGCGCGTCAGCGCCCGCCCAGCCCCACCGCCATGGCGTCCAAAGAGAGTGAACGCAATAGGTTACGCCGCATCCCCTGCTCCACCTGACCGAGGGCGCGCGCGGCGCCGTCCAGCCAGTCCACCGTCAGCCCCTGGGCCATCCGCTCCAGCTCGGCCGCCATGTCCACATTCCGCACCAGATGCGGCGTTCCCGCCACCATCAACAGCAGGTCCTCCACCAGGCTCCCCAGCGCCCGCAGCAGATTCACCGTCTTCTCCTGGCCGTCTGCCCCTGCGCGATACGTCTCCGTCGTTTTGAAAAGCTGCGAATAGTCCGGCTCCCGCAGCGCCGTCTTCAGCACCACCAGCGCATCCTGCCGGCTCGCCAGATACGCATCCAGGTCCAGCGTCAGCGCGCGTCCCACCGCGCCCTCCGCCAGCCGCGCCACCAGCGCCCGCTCCTGCGGCTTCAGGTCCTTGCGCCGCTCCCCGAGCAGCGTCTCCAGTTGCGCCGCGGGCAGTGCGCCCAGCCGGTGGATCACCGCTCGCGAGCGAATCGTCGGCAGCAACTCCTGCGGATTCTCCGTCAGCAAAATCAGCGACGTATTCGGCGGCGGCTCCTCCAGCACCTTGAGCAGGCTGTTCGCCGCCTCCTTCATAAAACCCGACGACGTGAAGATCGTGATCGCGCGGTGTGCCTCGGCGGGAGGCCTGTAGTACGCCGCATGAATCACATGCCGCACCTGTCCCAGCTTGATCAGGAGCTGCGGCGGATCCGGCGGCACAATCAGCACATCCGGGTGCGTCTGGATCAGGATGCGCGTCTCGCGCTTATCGGCGTCTCGCATCTCCTCGCGCGCGGCTACCGCTTCCGCCACGCGCTCTTCCAGGTTCGCCGCTTCGCCAATGCGCTCGCAGTTCGCGCACCGCCCGCAAAGATCCGGCAGGCCATCGCTCTCCGCGTGCTCCAGGCAGTTCATTGCGCGCGCCAGCATCAGCGCCAGCGTGTATTTGCCCGCGCCCTTCGGCCCGGCGAGGATCAATGCCTGCGGAAACCGCCCCGCGCGTACGCTCTCGCGCAGCCGCGTCACCGTCGCCGCATTGCCCAGAAACTCCGTGAAGCTCACAGTCCGAGTCTAGTGCATTCGGTCTGCGGTCCGCCCCACAGCCCGCACGCGAATGCCGTCCTTCGGCCGCAGCGTGATCTTTGGCTGCGGTTCAATCCGCTGTCCCGGCTCCAGCGCCAATCGCCAGCGCTGCGCCAGGGTCGCCAGCACGAGCGTGGCCTCCATCCACGCGAAGGACTCGCCGATGCACTGCCGTCCGCCCCCGCCAAATGGAAAATACGCAAACCGCGGCCGTGTCGCCTTGGCCTCTGCCGCAAAGCGTTCCGGCTTAAAGCGCTCCGGCTCCGGAAACCACCGCGCATCCCGATGCACGATGTACTGGCTGAAGAACACCATCGTCCCCTTCGGCAACCTGTAGGGCCCGATGCGTACATCCTCCAGCGCCTCACGCCCCATCGCCCACGCCGGCGGATACATCCGCATCGACTCCGCCAGAACCATCCCGGTGTATTCCAACCGCGGCATGTCCTCGAGCGTCGGCAACCGCCCGCCCAGCACCGCATCCAGCTCCGCGTGCAGTTGCGCCTCCGCCCCGGGATTTTGCCCCAGCAGCATCCACGTCCACGCCAGCGCATTCGCCACCGTCTCATAGCCGGCCAGGAATAACGTCAGCACCTGATCCCGCACTTCGTCCGAGGTGAGCTTCAGTCCGTCTCCGCCGGTGCCGTCATCGCGCGCCGCCAGCAGTAATGAGAGCAGGTCGCCGCGCGCCTCCGCAGACGGCGCATTCGATTCCATCTCCGCCTTTCGCGCGCTAATCATGCCGTCCACAACAGCATCCATCCGCGCCTTCGCCCGCCGGAAGCGGCGCATGCCAGGCAAAGGTGTGTGCAACAGCAACTCAGCACGCGGGAGGGCCACGAGGTAGTTGTAGAGAGCCATGATCGCGTTGACCTGGTCGTTGATCTCCCGGATCTCCGCCGTCACCTCTGTATCGAAGAGCGTCCGCGCGGTAATCTGCAGCGCCAGCCGCATCATCTCCGCGGCAATGTCCATCGTCTCGCCCGGTCGCCACGTCGCGCCCGCTCGCGCAGCCATCTCCACGATCTCTTCCGCATACCGCTGAATCCTCTGCCGGTGAAATGCCGGCGCCACGATGCGCCGCCCGCGCCGGTGCGTCTCCCCGTCTGCAGTAATCAGCCCCTCGCCCAGCAGGATCTTCATCCGCTTCTGGGTTCGGTCCTTACCAAACGAAGCCGCCTTGTCGATGAGTACTTCGCGAATATCGTCCGGCTCATGGAATAGCACCACATCATTCCAGAGAATGCGGTAGTGCGCCGCACGACCGTATCGCCGCAGATGCTCAAACAGAAGAATCGGATTGCCCGGCTTGAAAAACCGATGAAAGAGATAAAACGGCAGATTCAACCGCAGGCCCGGCGGAAATACGTACTTGCCCCGTCGCACCGGCTTCCCCGTCATCGTATCCGCTGCCAATTCGATGGATTCCACACCCCGAGCCTATTGGATCCTTGATGCCCTGTCGAACGACATCTCCACCTCATCAAAAGATGAGTTGATTCGCCTGCTGTTCAGATTCAATCAAGAAATATGTCAATTTCCCTTGACATCGGGATCGAGGGCAAGTAAAGTTTCCTTGTCATATTGTCAAGGAGACAAGTCATGCTTCAACGAAAACTCACCCCT
>JAGWML010000258.1 GCA_028873155.1 Acidobacteriota bacterium | reverse complement strand
TCCGCATTCAGCAGCAGCGCCGTGCCCTGTGGGTCGCCTGGATGCAGCGCATGGAAGTGCTGAAATCGTTCCACCGCACCTACGTAATCCAGGTTGTAAAAGTGTTCGTAGGCCTCGCGCACCATAGGGTCGCGATTCAATGGGTTGGTATGAACCTCTGCCGCGCCAACTGCCGCCGCAGACGCCATCAGCACGAACATCCACACAGCCCAAAGACCTGAACTTGCCCGCAGCAATCGATACCCCTTGGTGCCATTCTTTCATGGTGGACTCCGGTGGACCGGCATCCAGAACAGGCTCAGGGCACTCGCTTCCGTGACATATTGTTGGATTTCCACAACTTTCTTGCTCAGGGTGGAGGAAATTCACCTATTTCAACGTTTACGCATAGAGTGAGGAGAAACTCCTCGTTCGTCCTGCTTTCGTCCGTACGATCCGCGCGAGCAAAATCCTTCGAAGTTGCTGTGTGGTGCTGCCCGATGAATCGCGTTGAGTTGCTTGGATTGATCTTGAGTCAGGCCCAGTCAAACGGATTTGAGTTTCGACACTGGTTCCGCAACAACATCCACCTCGAATGGCCCGGCACGGATGCCGCCATCGCCCTGCTTGCGACTGAGGGTCGGTTCTACTGCCTGCTCTTCTCGCATGACTTCGCCCGCTGCTTCTGGCGGACAGGCTCCTCGATCAGCTTCCGTGTGCCTTCCACGACCTATCGACGCATTAACAGCAAGGGCGAAGTGGTCGAGGTTCAGCGCAAGCCCTTCACCCGTCGCAGCGTAAAAGCAGACGTGTGGAAGTACCATCTGTGCCGGATGGCTGAGGCGGATAATCCGGTAGCGTACCTGTGCCGATTCCTGCCCACAAAGGATCAGGAGCGTCTTGATTGCGCGCAACGAGGGAAGGAAACCATGGCGGATGGTGCTCTCGCGCTGGAGTCACAACCTCTGGCGTAGGATGGAGATATGCCCCCCGCCAAAGTGCCTGCGCCCGCGGATAAAGGTCTCGCCCCAGCCCCTGTCGACTCCCTCGATGCGGCGCGTGCCCGCTTGATCGTGGCCCTGGATGCTCCAAACCTCTCAGACGCGCTCCATCTGGTCGACCGTCTGGAAGAGACCTGCATGTGGTTCAAGGTCGGGCTGGAGCTCTTCACGGCGGCAGGACCGACGGTGGTAGATACCCTCACATCGCGCGGCTTCCGCGTCTTTCTCGACCTGAAATTTCACGACATTCCCAACACCGTGGCCGGAGCGGTTCGCTCGGCAGCTCGGCTCGGGGCGCGTCTCCTCACCCTGCACGCCGCCGGCGGACCAGCTATGCTCGCCGCAGCGCGCGAAGCCGCACTGTCGCAGCCCAATCCCCCGCAATTGCTGGCGGTGACGGTGCTGACCAGCATGGATGCCGCTCAGTTGAATGCGATTGGCGTGGACGGCACCCCGGCACAGCAGGTAGAAAGACTCGCCCGGATGGGCATGCAGGCCGGCTTGCGGGGATTTGTCTGCTCCCCCGAGGAGGTCTCGACGTTGCGCGGTCTTACCGGACCCGAGGGAATTCTGGTGATTCCAGGGATACGTCCGGCCGGAGCGGCGCCAGGTGACCAGAAGCGGATCGCCACACCCGCTGATGCTCTGAGCCGGGGAGCGAGTTACCTGGTGGTGGGGCGGCCCATTACGCAGGCGCCCAACCCCGCAGAAGCCGCCCAGCAGGTGCTTAGAGAAATGGCAACGGCGCTTGCAAAGTAATTTGGTGGGCGCTTCCGTCGAATAAAAAGGCCCGGCTCTTCGCCGGGCCTTTCGTTCTTTGAGGCATGCTGAAAGATTTCAGCTACCACCTAAAGTTTTTCGTAGAAGTCACACACAGAGCAGGAGATATAGACGCCTCCAGGAATGCCGCGCTCGCGGTCCTTGACGCGTTTGACAATGCGCGTGGGTTTGCTGCATTTCGGACAGTCGGTCGACTTCGTCGTGTCCATTACTTTCTTGCGGTCGCCTGTTTTGGCAATCTTGGCCATAACTTGGATGTTTCTCCTTGTTGGGGTTGTCTCTGCTCACACGCGCAAGAGATGCGCGCGGCTTGAACGGCGCGGCTCATGCCCATCTGCTGCGCAGAACTCAGGCAGAACTCGCTCTTTCGAGTGTACATCAACCGCTATTGCAGGCGGGCAACCTGCCCGGCAAACTGCTGGGCGGGGGGCGCACTAGGCGGTTGAGCAGGCTGTGCCGCCGGTTGCTGCGCCGGTGCCGGCGTAGATGCCGTGGAACCGCTCGACGAAGGCTGCTGCGCGCCGCTGCTCCCCGTCTGCGGTGCGTTTGCCGGTGGCGTGCCCGGCTGGTGGGCAACAGGCGCATCGTCCGGCGCCTGCTTGGGGAACTGCACTGGCTTCATCACGCCTACGCGGGAGTCCTTGTCCTTGTCAGTGGGCAGCGTTTCACCCGGCTCGCGCAACGACGGCGGTGCGTCGGCAGATTGCGTATCCGGGTTCCGATGCACATCGCCCATTTCGACGGTGTGGGTCCCGTTATTCACCGGTGGGGCGACTGGCGTACCGTCGGTTCGCATCATGCCCTCGACGACGTCACGGCTGAAGATGACCGGCGGCTTGCCCGCAGCCGCCAGTTCCACACGAATGACTCTGTTTCCGTTGATACGGACGAACTCCACATCTTCCGGCGGCTTGCCGTAGATCCATTCCTCGAACGGCATCTGGCCGTCCATCTCGCGAACCCGACGGTCCGGCTGGCCTTTGGCAAAGATCACCATATCCGTCGTCATGCCCACCAGCACATGGTGGTTGAGGATCGCGTCTTTCAGCATCGGCGGGAGTGTGTCGGTAAACGCCTGTACCGGCGACTTGACCTTGAACGACACGAGCGGAGACAGGAGGCTCTCTACCTGGTCGCCGGTCAGGTCCGGAATGCGCCGAGAGAAAACGAGCGTGAGCCGCGAGCCCGTCGGCACCGTACCATCATCCTGAATCACAGGCTGCTGGTAAATCTCGTCGCCGATATAGATGTGGCGCAGGAAGCGGTGCTTGAAATCGGGCCCACCGTTGAAGTCGAGAATGATGCGGGACCGCTCGATCTTGACGTCGGTAATAACGACCTTGTCCCCTGGCTTGGCGCTGACCCCAAAGGTCGTCACCATATCCAGATAGCTTTCACCAGCCGGATCGAGCTTGCCGTTGGCCACCAGCGTCAGCCCCTTATGGCCACCGGGGAACGGACGCATGGCAAAGCCAGGTTCCACTTCGAGGTAGCGGATGAGAGCCTGCCGGGACCGGGCCGACAGATCGCCGGAAGGGAGCACCACATGCGTGGGCTCAACCTGCGCGAAGCGCCTGTCTACCGCTGCGCTGCGCACGGATGTGGTGGGTCGCCCACTGGTGTCAATGGTCAGCACCTGTGCGGTAGCTGGAAGAACGAAACACAGCATCCCGAGTGCGGCCACAGCGGGGGTTCCGGTCATGAGCCGACTGAACTTTTCGCCGCGATCCCGGATTAACCGTCGCATGGGAGCCTCCCATGTTTACATCCAGCATTGAGCAAACAATAGAGCGATGCA
>JAGWML010000257.1 GCA_028873155.1 Acidobacteriota bacterium | reverse complement strand
CGCCGGCCAATCACCTGCTGCAGATGCCCGTCCTTGTGCTCAATGCCTCCTATGAGCCCATTAACATCTGCGGCGCGCGCCGCGCCCTCGTGCTCGTTCTCAAAGGCATTGCCCGCACGGAAGAAGAGCACGGTCTCACGCTCCACGCCCAGCGCAATCGCATTGCCATGCCCTCGGTCATTCGCCTTCTTGAGTACCGTCGCATCCCCCACCAGACCCGCGCCCTCTCGCGGAAAAATATTCTCCTGCGCGACCGCAACTCCTGCCAGTACTGCGGCATTGTGCTGCCTGCCGGTGAACTGACCCTCGACCACGTGATCCCCCGCTCCCGTGGCGGCAACTCCACCTGGGAGAACCTCGTTGCCTGCTGCCATTCCTGCAACCGCCGCAAGGGCAACCGCATGCTGCACGAGATCGACGACATGATCCTGCTGCGCGAGCCTCGGCCCTTCTCGCTCCACACGAGCCGGCAGATTATGCGCATGCTTGGCCACGGCGACGACCGCTGGCGCAAGTATCTTTTCTATTGACTCAACAGCTTCAGCTCTTGGCGGGCTGCGCAGTTTTCCGCGGCCGTACAATCTCGACCGAGCAGGGCGCGTGCAGCGCAACCGCGTGCGAGATGGAACCCATCAGGAAGCGCATCGCGGCGCCATAGCCGTGCGAGCCCATCACGATCAGGTCGGCATCCCAAGCGGTCGCCTCCCGCAGAATCTCTTCCTTCGGCGTCCCCTCAAGGACCTTTGTCGTCACAGCCAGTTGGGGCGCTGCCTGTGCGATGGTCGCGGCCGTCTCAGCCACGTTCTTCTGTGCCCGCTTTGTTTCGCGCTCCAGGGAATCCAGGTACACCGTGTGCCCCATCAGTTGCGTATCCGGAAACTCGGGAACGGGCTGAGCCACCGACAGCACCTCCACCTGGGTGCCCGCGGGCCACGGCCTGCGAACCACTTCGCCCACTGCCTTGTTGCTGTACTCCGAGCCATCGACGGGAAGTAGAATCCTCATACAGCCCTCCCACCTGCCCGGGCGGCTTGCGCGCTGCCGGGCTCATCCGTACAGGGATGTTACCCCTCTCAGCCAAGCGCTGCGGTGACACGAGTCACCGGGGCAGCGGCGCGCAGTGAGAGCCGGTTTGAAGGCGCAGACAAGGCGCATATTTCTCGTCTTCTGACTCGTACTCTATTGATTTGGCTGGCTTTGCTGATTCGGCTGGTTTGTCTGATTGGGCTGCTTCGGCGAGATGTCCTGCCCTTCGAAGATGATCTTAGAGGTCGAACCGAAGCGCTTGTAATCGGTGTACTTCACCACATCGCGAATGTGCACATCTTCGCCCATGTAGCCATTGCCGCCGCTGAAGTGCAGAATCCCCTCGCCTTTGGTGTAGACCGGAAACCAATACTTCCCATCCACCTGCTGCCGCCATGTCATAAACGGCGGGTGCAGATCCTCTTTACCTTTGCGCGTATCGTCCGGCACCATGCGGCCATCCACCACGACGATCTGCAGGTCCGTCGCATCCACCCAGATACGGCCCGAGAGGTAGCGCTTGCCCTTCTCAATCTGCTTGGGGTTCACATCGAAGACGTAGCAGTCTACCTCGTCCACCTTCTGGCGGCCCGCGTAGCTGATGTTGTACTGCGCCACCTGATCCGTGGTCAGCACAAACGGGTAACCGTGCTGAATGTCCTGCATATCAGAGGGTGACATCATCACCCGTTGCAGGCTGCTCGCCGGCGCATCCACCACCCGCTCAGTTCGCCGCCCCGAGGGGTCAAAGATTACATCATCGACCTCGTACCACTCCCCATCCACCTTGTTGTCGTCGTCCAGCGTCTGGACCCGAGCGATGCGGCGGTAGGTGTAGTGGTTCAGCGCATCCTGAAATTCGGTCTCTTTGGCCGCGAATTTCTTGATGATTTCGTCCGGTGCGGTCGCCGGCGCCGAGACATCCATCTTCCCGAACCCCGAATCGAGGGGCATCGGGGTAAAGCTGTCCCGGCCCTGCGCGCCTGCCGCCATCGCCAACCCCAGCCCAGCAAGCATCGCCAACCACCATCTCGTCTGCATCTTTGACCTCTCCCAGCGACCCGGCACAGCCGCACATCAGGCCAGTCTCGGCTGACCTGGTCAACCTTCCATAACCTACAACATTAGACGCATATACACCGCGCGCAGGTGGCTTCAAAATCAATTACTGATACTATCTACCCGGATTACATCCGCGCCCTTCGCCGGTATCGACCCAGCAGGGCCGGGAAACCTTCCGGTCTTTGGTATCCAAATGTAAGGCAGAATTGGCGGAAGCTGCACAGGGCAACTTTTGCGCGACGCGACCGGGTGGTATGGGCCTGAGATGAAGAGCGTCAATTTCCGTCAGGAACTTTGAGGAGACAGAGGCGGTGCCTACACCAGACAGCTACCAGTTGCCGGCGATCGTGCTGATAGCCCTTCTGTTGCCGGCCTTTGCGCAGCTCTACAGGCGCTCGCGCGACGCCATGACCCTGCTGTGGCTGGCCGGTTTCCTCTTTGCGTTTCTGCGCATGCTCCAGGCCAGTCAACTCGGCTGGTGGGATCTCTCGAATGATCACCTGCATCCCTGGTTCGCGGCGGCCGGTCTTACGTGCGTCCAGATCAGCTCCGGCCTCTTTCTCGCCTCTCTTTCGCCGCTCTCGTTCCGCATCGGCCAGCGCCGCATCCTGTACGTCATTCCTTTTACGCTGCCTCTCACCGCCTACGCCTTTCTGCTCTACGGCGTTTATGGCGGCGCTCTGCCTCTGGGACTCCCATTCCTGATCTTCCCCGCACTAGGCGCGCTTTCGCTGCTCGTCGGCTGCTTCTGGGCCTTTGCCCGCGGCAGCATGCCCACCTGGGTCGGCCTCGCCCTCTGCATCGTCCTGGGCGGCTCGGGGCTCTGGGTCTGCGTTCGCATCGGCGGCGCGTGGCCCCTCCTCTTCGTCGAGTGCGCGCTCCACCTCACGACCGTGCTGCTCGTCTTCTACGTCTTCCGGCGCATCACGCCTGGAACCGTTCTCACCGGCGCAGGCTTTCTGGCATGGGCGCTGAACATTGCAGACATCTTCCCGTCTCTGAAAAGCGACGCCCTGCTGCATCTCACTCTGGTGCGTTCCGCTTCGCTTGGCTCTGTCGCAGCCGCCATCGGCATGATTGTGCTGGCCCTTGAGGACCAGCTCGCATTGCGAACAGGCTCGCAGATGCGCGAGCAAAGAGCACGACAGGAGCTTGAAGCGTACACACGTCTCACGCTTTCGCGCCGCCGCCTAGACGATTTTGACCGCCAGGGCGACCAGATCTGCCAGACCATCGTTGAAAACAGCCTCTTTGAACAGGCCGCCCTGATTCTGCCGCACGGCACCTCTGAGTACCGCCTCGCCGGCAGCCGCGGCTTTGACGAATCCACACTCCAGGCCTTCGACTCGCTCGTCTCCCGCATCTCCGTCGAGGGCTTCCTAGCCGACGGCTCTACGCCCGTGGCCGTTCCCGACAGTCATTGCTACAGCCTGAGCCTCAAGCCCTGGCTTGCCCCAGGCGATGACCTCGAACGG
>JAGWML010000256.1 GCA_028873155.1 Acidobacteriota bacterium | reverse complement strand
GATTACAATGGTGTCAGATCAGAATTACCGTTGGGCGCTATTGTCACAAGCCCACGCGGAGTGGTGAGTGCAGAGATCTCAATCCGCACTGACCGGTGAACGCGACCTGGCGTTCCAAACCAATGAGTCGGGGCTAGAGACGGCGCAGATTGAATTTTGGGCCCGTTTCAGTGAGTCCGACTCCTGCAAAGTGAGTCTAATTGAGTATGGCGGGTCATGGATGTACGGACCGGGTAGTTGGCGCAATTCTCTCGAGCTGGCGCTATGACATCTCGGGAATCCATCCGGAGATGCGGCGGGACTATGAGCAGCATCTGACGGAGTGCAGCCACTGCAGCAGCCGGCTGAAGTTCCACCGCGGGCTGGATGTGACGCTCGTGGTGCTGACGTCGCTCTCGGTATTCTTCTCGTTTTTCGCGCTCGCGGTGATTCGGCACATCAAGCCGCTGGAGCACGTAGCCTTCAGCATGCTGGGTCTGGATATCTCGGACATGTATCACATGCTGGTGTCCGCTGCGATCGCAGGCGTGTGCTTCTCGGTGATCGCGTTTGCGCTGGTCCTGATGGCGACGCCGGCGCCGACGTATCTGGGCGGGATTGCGGCTGAGCAGGCCAAGGTGCTGGAGAAGCGGCTACCGGATTCGATCAAGTCGATGCTTCCGCGCTAAGCTGCCAAAGAGAAAAATTGAAAAGGCCTCCAGGAACCTGGAGGCCTTTGATTTTGCGCGCCTGGTACAGTTCAATTCGCGATGCGCACGCGCAGGTCGCCGCCGGTCATCTCTTTCGGCAGGCCGAGATGCAATAGATTCAACAAGGTTGGTGAAATGTCGCGCAGCGAGCCGTCCGGGCGGAGGCGGTATTGGCTGGCCTCTTCGCCGACGTAGATGAACGGCACCGGGTTGGTGGTGTGTGCGGTGTGCGGTCCGCCGGATACGGGGTCCACCATGAGTTCAGCGTTGCCGTGGTCGGCGGTGATGAGCCAGTTGCCATTGCGCTCTTTGATGGCCTTGTAGATGCGGCCGAGCTGCGCGTCGACGGCTTCGCAGGCCTTGATGGTTGGCTCCAGCTTGCCGGAGTGGCCGACCATGTCGGCGTTGGCGAAGTTGGCGACGATGAGGTCGAAGGCGGTGTCGTTGACGGCCTTGACGATGGCGTCGCCGATGGCTTCGGCGCGCATCTCCGGCGCGAGGTCGTAGGTTGCGACCTTGAGAGACGGGACCAACGCGCGTTCCTCGCCGGGAAATGGAACCTCGATGCCGCCGTTGAAGAAGTAGGTGACGTGCGCGAATTTTTCTGTCTCGGCCACGCGCAGGTTGCGCAGCTGATGCGCGGAGAGGATATTGGCGAGGATGTTGTCCATCGACTCGGGGAGGATGACCAGCGGCAGCTCATAGAGCTTGTCGTATTGCGTCATGCAGAGGTAGTGGAGGTTCTTCGGAATCTCGGTGCGGGGGATGATTTCGTCGAGGGACTCCCAGGCGTCGAGGTCGCGGCCACCCTTCTTGTTCAGGCCGCTTTCGCGGGCGAGTACGCGAGTAATCTGGCGGGCGCGGTCGGCACGGAAGTTGAAGTTGATGCAGACATCCTCATCGCGAATCTGCGCGATGGGTTTACCGGCCGCATCCACGACGACAAACGGAATGAGGAATTCGTCCGTGACGCCGTTGTTGTAACTCTCCTTGATACGGGCGACGGGATCAGTGTGCGCGCCGCCCTCGGCTTTGCCGACGACGATGGCGTCGAATGCCTTGCGCTCGCGCTCCCAGCGCTTGTCGCGGTCCATGGCGTAGTAGCGGCCGCTGACGCTGGCGATCTTGCCGACGCCGTACTCGCGCATCTTCTGCTGGAGCGCGGCGATGTAGCCTGCGCCGGACGTGGGAAGTGTGTCGCGTCCGTCCATGAAGGCGTGGACGAAGACGCGCTCGACGCCGTATTCGCGGGCGGTGCGGAGCAGGGCGTAGAGGTGCTCCTGGTGCGAGTGGACGCCTCCGTCGGAGACGAGGCCGAAGAGATGAAGCTGGCGGCTGTTTTCACGGGCGCGCTGCATCGCCTGAACGATGGCGGGATTCTTCTGGAACTCGCCGTTGGCAATCTGCATGTCGATGCGGGTGATGTCCATCTGGACGATGCGGCCCGCGCCAATATTGAGGTGGCCGACTTCGCTGTTGCCCATTTGGCCGTCGGGCAGGCCGACGAAGTGCTCGGAGGCGCGGATGAGCGTGTTGGGAAACTCGCGGAGCAGCTTGTCGTAGGCGGGCTTGCGGGCGAGCGCGATGGCGTTGTTGGCGGTTTCTGCGCGATAGCCCCATCCGTCGAGGATGGTGAGAACGAGGGGTTTCCTGGACACAGTCAGTCTTCCTTAGTTGCGGTGCTGGCGAGCTAGCATTCTGAGCGAGTCATCACGGGAGTTGGAGGGGACGTAGAAGCGTGGTTGCAGGGGAGGAAGCGCGGACGCGGTCCACACTTCCTCCTGGCTGGCGACTGCAGGATCAGTCGTTGTAGTTAAGGCCTTCAAGGCCGAGGAAGATGGCGCCGGCGCCGAGCTCTTCTTCGATGCGCAGGAGCTGGTTGTACTTGGCGATGCGGTCGGTGCGGCTGGCCGAGCCGGTCTTGATCTGGCCCACGCCGGTGGCGACAGCGAGATCGGCAATGAAGGTGTCTTCGCTTTCGCCGGAGCGGTGGGAGATGATCGAGGTGTAGCCGTAGCGGCGGCCGAGCTCGATGGCGTCGAGTGTTTCGGTGACGGTGCCGATCTGATTCACCTTGATGAGAATCGAGTTGGCCACGCCCTCTTCAATGCCGCGCTGGAGGCGCTTCACATTGGTGACGAAGAGGTCGTCGCCGACGAGCTGGATTCGGTTGCCGAGCTTTTCGGTCAGCACGCGCCAGCCGTTCCAGTCGTCCTCGGCGAGGCCGTCTTCAATCGAAACGATGGGATACTGACGGCACCAGCTTTCCCAGAAGGCGGCCATCTCTTCGCTGGAGAGCTCGCGCTTGTCACTCTTCTTGAAGACGTACTTGCCCTTCTCCTTGTCGTAAAACTCACTCGACGCGGGGTCGAGCGCGATGGCGATCTGCTCGCCAGGCTTGTAGCCGGCCAGCTCGATGGCTTCAAGGATGACTTCGATGGCTTCAGTGTTCGACTTGAGGGAGGGAGCGAAGCCGCCTTCATCGCCGACGGCGGTGTTGTAGCCCTTCTTCTTGAGCACGCCTTTGAGGGTGTGGAAGACTTCGGCGCCCCAGCGCAGCGCGTCAGAGAAGCGCTCAGCGCCGACGGGCATGACCATGAATTCCTGGAAGTCCACGTTGTTGTCGGCATGGGCGCCGCCGTTGAGGATGTTCATCATGGGCGTGGGCAGCACGGAGGCGTTGATGCCGCCAAGGTAGCGGTAGAGCGGGATCTCAAGAGTCTGTGCGACGGCGCGGGTGGCGGCCATGGAGACGGCGAGGATGGCATTGGCGCCGAGCTTGCCCTTGTTGGGTGTGCCGTCGAGGGCAATCATGGTCTGATCGATGAGGCGCTGATTGGAGGCGTCAAGGCCTTCGAGCTCGGGGGCGAGGATGGATTCGACGTTGGCGACGGCCTGCAGGACGCCCTTGCCGAGGTAGTGGCTCT
>JAGWML010000255.1 GCA_028873155.1 Acidobacteriota bacterium | reverse complement strand
CATGTCTTCCAGCATCAGCCTGCAGAACATCCACCTGGACCTGCCGATCTTCGACGTGTCCTCGCAGTCGCTCAAGAAGCGCGTGATGCGCATGGGGCGCCGAAATCGCATCGCCGAGGACAACACAGGCGTGGTCATCGTGCGCGCCATCGACGACCTGAGCATCGAGCTGCGCTCCGGCGACCGCCTGGGCCTGATCGGTCACAACGGCGCGGGCAAGAGCACCTTGCTGCGAGTGATGGCAGGTATTTATCCCCCCACTGCCGGGAGCATCCGGGTGGAGGGCAAGGCCGTGCCTCTGCTGGACATCTCCCTGGGCATGGACGAACAGTCGACGGGGCGCCAGAACATCCGCCTGCGCGGTCTGCTGCTGGGCATGAGCGATGCCGAGATCCGGCGCAAGACCGACGAGATCGCCGACTTCACCGAACTGGGCGACTACCTCGACCTGCCGCTGCGTACTTATTCCAGCGGTATGCGCGTGCGCCTCGCTTTCGCCGTGTCCACCGCGGTGGACGCCGACATCCTGCTGCTCGACGAAGTGCTCGGCGTGGGGGATGCCAGTTTCCAGGAGAAGGCCGAGCGGCGGCTGAAAGAATTGCACGACCGCTCGGAGATCGTGGTGCTGGCCATCCACTCCAGCGAGACCATCCGCAAGACCTGCACCAAGGTGCTGTGGATGGAGCGCGGCAAGGTTCGCATGTTCGGCGACGTCACGGAGGTGGTCGATGCCTACGACGCCGCTCGCTAAATCCCGCCAGGGCTGGGAGAGGTCGCGTCGCGCGGCCTGATGCGCATGGCCGCATCCGCCTCGAACCCTGCGAAGGCACGCATCGCCATCGTGCACGACTGGCTCACGGTGTATGCCGGGGCCGAGCGCGTGCTGGAGCAGATGCTCGCCGTCTATCCGGACGCCGATCTGTACTGCGTGTGCGATTTCCTGCCACCGGCTGAAAGAGGGTTCCTGCAGGGACGGGTGCCGCGTACGACCTTCATTCAAAACCTGCCCGGCGCGCGCAGGCGATATCGCGCCTACCTGCCTCTGATGCCGTTGGCGATCGAGCAGTTGGACCTCTCTGAATACGACATTGTTTTGTCGAGCTCGCATGCCGTGGCCAAGGGGGTGCTGACAGGGCCGGATCAATTGCATGTCAGCTATGTGTACTCGCCGATGCGGTATGCCTGGGATATGCAGCACCAGTACCTTCGCGAATCCGGCCTCGAAAAGGGGCTCAAGAGTTGGGTGGCCCGCTGGATGCTGCAAAGGCTACGCATGTGGGATCTGCGCACTTCCTTCGGTGTCGACATGTTTCTGGCAGACTCGCACTTCATCGCGCGCCGAATCCGCAAGGTGTACAGGCGGGATGCGTCCGTGCTGTACCCGCCGGTTGACGTCGACGCATTCACCCCGACAGCCGCGCGGCAGGACTATTACGTTACTGCTTCGCGCCTCGTGCCCTATAAGCGGGTGGATCTGATCGTCGAAGCCTTTGCTTCGATGCCCGAGCGCCGGCTTCTGGTGATCGGCGATGGGCCGGAGTATCCAAAGGTGAAAGCCCTGGCAGCCGGACGAAAGAACATCGAATTACTCGGATATCAGGATCAGCAAAGCTTAGCGCGGTTCCTCGCTGAGGCTCGGGCGTTCGTGTTCGCAGCGGAGGAAGATTTCGGGATCGCGCCATTGGAGGCTCAAGCCTGCGGAACACCCGTCGTCGCCTTTGGGAAGGGGGGATCGCTTGAAACGGTTCTGGGTTTCGGTGATCCGTACGAGGGGGAGGCAACCGGACTGTTCTTCGAACAGCAGACGGCGCGGTCAATTTGCGCGGCCATCGAGCGCTTCGAGACCATCGCGGATGCCTTCCATCCTCAAGCATGTCGACGCCAGGCGGATCGCTTCAGCGTCACACGGTTTCGCGCCGATCTCGCGGCAAGTGTCGAGTCAGCTTGGCAGATGTTTGTGGAGCAAGGGATGCGATGGTCCGTGCCCGCGGGTCAATCGGGTAGCCTGCTGAACCATGCGAAGGCTGGAGATGGCAGATGATCGGGTCACGCACGGTAGACTGCGCGTGGTAGCGATGTGGCATCGGGGCTGGTTCACGCCTTCGTGCACACGGAATCAAGCTGTTCGAAAGGTGCGATCTCTTGAGCGCCGGAGGCCGGGCAGTCCCCGAGGCCTCCCGAGCGGCACGGTCGATGGGATCCTCCGAGTTCACAGCGTCTCCGTCCGCGCAAAGTCGGCACCCTGGCCCCGAGGGATTGAAGGCGGCTGTGCCGGTGCTCCGAACAGATCCGAGTGGCATTCGCGGGGGAGCGTTTCGAACTGCCGGCTGACAAGCTATGGGTAAATGGGACCAGTTGAAAGGAATGCCAAGTTGCGACTGGGTGTCGCGGCTGGATCCAGAAGCTGTCGATGCATGCTCGCGCCAGATGTCCGGCGCAACTCGCCAGCGATTGCCCGATCGAATGAATTTTTTCTGGCCTTTGGTGCCCAATCACCAGCTTTCGAGTGGTAGACGAACCCAATTGCTAATGGCCGCATTTCGAAATGTTTCTCAATTTGTGGGCTCGCTTTAAAAAGGGAGTTGCTAAGGGTTTCTCTCCCGAACCTCATCCATCGGTCGTGGCAAGACGCGGTTGCAGTCGCCGCACGGCCGGCTTCGAGCCCTTTGGAAGAGCAGGACAATGACTATGAAGCTGGTTTCCGTAATACTCTCCGGTGGCGCGGGCACGCGTCTATGGCCTGTTTCACGAAGAGCCCATCCCAAACCTTTCATGGTCTTAGGCGGCCGAACCTTGCTGGAGCAGGCCATCGTACGCGGCCAAAGCTGTGGTTCGGTGGAGACCATGATTGTCGCAAACCAGGAGCACCGCTTCCTCACTCAGGACGTGCTGGACAGGATGCGGGATCGGCCGCGGGTGCGATACATCCTGGAGCCGAAGGGGCGAAACACGGCCCCTGCAATCGCGCTTGCCGCGATCGCGGCTGCCCAAACGCATGGGCGCGAGGTCGTTCTATTAATCCTTCCGGCTGACCATCTCATCCCGGATAATCCGACTTTTGTTGCGGACGCGATGCGGGCGACGCACCTCGCTCGGCAAGGCAGGCTTGCCGTATTCGGCATTCGTCCTTCAACGCCTGAAACAGGATTTGGTTACGTCGAGGTGAGGCAGGTTGCTCAGGATCCTCAGCCCGCACTCCGTTTTGTGGAGAAGCCGGATCTAACGACCGCCCAGGAATACTTGGCGACGGGCAGGTTCTACTGGAACAGCGGGATGTTTTGCTTCACGGCCGGGAGTATTCTCGACGCCTTGTCACAGCATGCGCCCGACGTGCTCGACGCAGCTAACGAAACCATGGCCACCGCGCAGAACCGTCCCGGCGAGATGCGTTTCAATGCCGGAGCCTTTTGCCTACAGCCCGACATCAGTCTTGACTATGCGGTTATGGAACGGGCAGCCAACGTTACCGTCGTACCAGCCAAGTTCTCGTGGAGCGATGTGGGCGCTTGGTCCGCTGTGGCCGATGCCCATACAGCGGATGCCAATGGCAACACGCTGGCCTGTCAGGAGGCCATTGATTGGGTGGCTGTCGATACGACAGGAACGCATGTACACGTGGAAAGCCATGGG
>JAGWML010000027.1 GCA_028873155.1 Acidobacteriota bacterium | reverse complement strand
TGCTCATTTCCGTTGGGGGATGGACATGGTCGGATGGCTTTTCCGATGCCGCGCTGCTCCCGCAGAGCCGGGCGGTGTTTGTCGAGAGCGCGGTGGCGTTTATCCGCCGTTACCAGTTGGATGGGGTCGATGTGGATTGGGAGTACCCCGGCCAGGCAGGAGCGGGGCACGCGTTTCGCAGCGAGGACAAACAGAATTTCACTCTGCTGCTCCGCGACCTGCGCGCGGCCATGGATCAGGAAGGCCGCAGGGAGCAGCGGCGGCTGTATCTCACCATCGCTGCCGGGGCCTCATCCGACTTCCTTCAACATACCGAGATGCGCAAAGTGCAGCGATTCGTCGACGCAGTGAACTTGATGGCATACGACTACTACAGTGCGGCCGGCGATTCCATCACTGGCAATCATGCGCCGCTTCTGACCGATCCCGCGGACCCTAAACAAGCCTCAGCAGATGCGAGCGTGCGCGCATTTGAGGCCGCAGGAGTTCCCGCCGCGAAAATCGTCCTCGGCATTCCGTTCTATGGTCGTATGTGGGCTGATGTCCCCGATGAAGAACATGGGCTCTTTCAACCCGGCAGGCAACCGTCCAATGACGATCTTCCTTACCGCGATATCCAATCGACCATGGTGGGTGTGGGTTTCACCCGCTACTGGGACAATGCCGCGCAGGTCCCGTTCTTGTATAACCCGCAGACTCGCCAGTTTGTGAGTTACGAAGATCCTGAATCGGCGGCGGCAAAATCCCGCTATGCCCTCGCCCACAAGCTGCAGGGTGTCATGTTCTGGAGCTTCTTCAACGACCCCTCGGGCCAGCTTCTGCATGCCATCACGCAAGTGCTGTACGGTCCAGGCTCTGCGCTGAAGCGATCGGGTGGCGAATAATTTGCATTACTCGCCCGGAAAGCGGACCCCAAGCTCCGCGCGTGCGCTTTCCAGCAACTGCGCCATGCCCAGTGAGAGCGCGTGCGTAATGACCGGGCTTTCAAGTGTGCCGGAACGAATCAGATTGCAGAAATGCTCTATCTCGTAATTGAAGCCGCCCGCTTCAAATGGCTCATCCAGCACCAGACGGCGGCCATCGATAAAGTGAATCGTCGCGCGCGTCGGGTTCCACCAGTTGGCATGTAGGAGGACATACCCGCGGGGCGCAGCCAGCATTGCATCCCCGCAACTGAGCAGATCGAGCCCGGTGTGCAGTTGCGCCATGCCGCCCTCATGCTCGGTCTGGAAGATTGCGAATGCGTCTACCCCGGCAGCGCTCAGCCTGCCCATGGTCTGGACACGCTTGAGAGGGCCGAGCCAGTCCAGTGCGAGAAAAGCCTCGTATGGACCGATGCCCATGATGCCGCCTCCCGCCAATTCCGGAAAGTGCAGCGGATAGTCAGGCGCGAGGGTCGCATCGCAATGGCCAGCTCGCACATAGCCGACCGGACCAATGGGATGTTCCTCCAGATATGCCTTGAGTTTTCGGTAGAGGGGAAAGAACGGAGGTTTCATCGCCTCCATGAACAGGAGACCATTCTGCTCCGCTGAGGCAATCACCTCTACAAGTTGCCGCGTGTTCACCGCTGCCGGTTTTTCACACAGTACGTGTTTGCCCGCGCTCAGGGCCTGGACACAAATGGCCGCGTGCGAGTCAGGATGCGTCGCGATGTACACCGCATCCAGGTCCATCGCGAGCAATGCGTCCAGGGAGGGTGCGACTGCGCCGACTGAAAAGCGGGCGGCATAGGCGTGCGTCTTCTCGAGATTTCTGCCCCAGACGCCCGCCAATTCTGCGCCGGGAACAGACATGAGTCCCTGTGCAAATCGAGCGGCCGCTCGACCCGGCCCGACGACACCCCAACGGATTGGCCGTGGAGTTGGATTCACAAGGGTCCCATGTTTCAGGCGTGCCACAACTTGCACAAAAAATGCGGAACGCGGCTTCCTTCCCACGTCCCCAGGCTTCAGCGCAGCAGGTCTTCCAGCGCGGTGCTCAGGTCGGTCTTCTCATCGCGATACTTGACGATGACCGGGGCGTAGAGCGACAGGCCCCATTCCTTGCTGTTGGAGTGTCCCTTGCCTGCGGCGACAGCACGCGAACCCGGAACGACAACCGCATTCTGCGGAATGATAAGCGGCTGCTCCGGAGTAGCGCGCAACACGACGCCACGAACGAGATCAAAGACCGGCGTGCCGCGTGTGAGAATCGTTCCGGCAGCGAGCACCGCGCCCTTGCGCACGATCGTCCCCTCATAGACTCCGGAGTTTCCGCCCATCAGCACGTCGTCTTCGATAATCACGGGGCTGGCATTTATCGGCTCCAGCACGCCGCCGACCTGTGCCGCTGCGCTCAGGTGGACGCGCTTGCCAATCTGCGCGCAGGAGCCGACCAGCGCGTGGGAATCAACCATGGTGCCCTCATCCACCCACGCGCCGGCGTTCACATACATCGGCGGCATACAGACAACTCCCGGCGCAAGATAGGCGCCCGCCCGTACGGACGATCCGCCAGGCACGATGCGGACACCATCGGAAGCGGTGAATCGGCGGGCCGGGTAGGTGTGTTTGTCGACAAATGAGAGACCGGCAGCCGCAGCCTCTTGAAGCGAGCCCAGACGGAACCCCAGCAGAATGCCGCGTTTGACCCATGCGTTTACACGCCATCCGGTCGGCGAGCCGCTGTCCGGCGCCGCGGCCCGTACTTCGCCCTTTTCGAGCGCGGTTCGCAAAGCCAGAAAGGCGTCCATGGCTGTTGCGTCACCGATGGACGATGCACCGGCGGCAAAAGCCTGCTCAATGGCTTGTTCAAGTTGGGAGAGAGTCATCGCTCATTGAGTTTATCAAGCGCTCTCTCGTATTCGGAATGCACGGGAACAAGTTCAGGTATGCCGGACGGCGAGCGCCAATTCTCGGACACAACCCTGTCAGCGCTACGCGGCGTGAATTGCAACTTGCTTGACGGTCTCGCTTACGGGTCCTCGGCTCTTCCGCTCCACGGGTTGGAGCAGGAAGGAGTTTTCGCCCGCTGGAATCAGGGCAAGAGCGACGGGACTGCGGTCGCATCGGCCGTGCATGTGACGGGCTTCCAGCCACGCGCACAGCCGCGGATCGAAGATGTCGGGATGTCCGTGCCAGAACTCGGGAGACAGGCCGCATCGAATACGCAGGTGGTCCAACTGCAAATCTATGAATGGGGTAGCTTTGGAAAAATAGCGACGGACGTTGTTGACTCCAACATGCAAGCCCGTAATGCCGCGACCTTTACACTGCGTTCGAACCACCATAGCGTACCTGCTTCTCAGAGTGAATTTGAGTGAGCTCAGCTTGCCTGGTTAGGGGGAGGCCGTCACGGGCATCCGGTACATCGCCCGCTGGAACGCTGTTCTAGTGCGATAGTGCGCTGTCTTCAAAACCGTGTCAAGAGCTACTCTGTCGAGCGTCTTTTGAAATCTCTCTGCGAACCACGAACGGTCATCCTGCTGTTGCGGCGACCCATCGTCGCAATGCACGACGTTTCCGTCAGCCACTCTCTTAGATGCAAGTTCAATGTGTTTGGTGAGCGGAAAGTAAGGAGCAGCGGCACATTCGGTGGAGACGTTTTCAGCCGCAGTGTCATCCGAGTTCGGCCGCGACGGTTTCGCGGAGCGCATCGGCGACCGCCGACTGCTGCGCAGGCTCGATTCGGTTGAAGAAGGGCAGTGCGAGGGCCCGGTGCGCGACCGACTCGCTCAGGGGCAGTGAAATCTCTGCTTCTTGCCGCGCCGCCCGAAACGCCGGCTGCAGATGGATCGGAGGAAAATAGCGTCCTGTTCCAATACCGAGCGCGTGCAGAGCCGCCTGAACGCGATCCCGATTGACGGCGGCCGGAAGGCGTACAACGTAAACGAACCAGCTAATGACGCGCTGGGGCAACGTCAGCGGCGGCAATTCGAGGCCAGGGATCTCCGACAACATCTCCACGTATCGCGCAGCAGCCCTGCTTCGGAGGCTGAGCATCTCGTCGAGGCGGCTGAGTTGCACTCTGCCCAGTGCGCAGGCGATCTCAGAAAGTCGATAGTTGTAGCCATTCTCAGCGTGATCCAGCCAGTCCCCTCCGGGCCTGCGCCCCTGATTTCGCAGAGAGCGGATCCGGTCAGCATGAGCGGGGTCACGCGCGAGCACTGCACCGCCTTCACCGGTGGTCATCTGCTTGTTGGGATAAAAACCAAAGACAGCCAGATCACCAAACGTGCCCGTGAGCCGCGCCTGTCCGGCATCTCCAAAGCGCGCACCGATGGCTTCGCACGTGTCTTCAATCACGGCCAGGCCACGTTGCCGGGCAAGCGTCAGGAGCGCATCCATCTGTGCGGGCACGCCGAACGTGTGGACGATGATCACCGCGCGGGTGCGGGGCGTGATGGCGCGCTCGATTGCGACAGAGTCGAGGTTCAGCGTGACAGGGTCGATCTCTGCAAAGACCGGCGTTGCGCCTGCCTGCACGACGGCGTTTGCCACCGCCACGAAGGCAAAGGATGGCACGATGACTTCGTCGCCCGCGCCGATGCCCAGCGTGAGCAAAGCGAGGTGCAGGCCCGCTGTGCCGGAGCTGACTGCGACGGCATCTTCCACGCTGTGGTAGCTTGCGAAGGCTTCTTCAAATGCGTGCAACTCCGGACCGAGACTGAGATGCGGTGTACGCAGAACGCGGGTGACGGCTTCGATCTCGGCATCCGTAATGTCAGGCGCAGAGAGGGGAATGGCCGTCATCCTTGCGCTTCCTGTGCCGCGGCGACGGGAACCGGCGCCTTGATCAGCAATCTCTCCAGCGAAACCGTTGTCAGCACGCGCACGATCGTCTCTGCCGCGGTGCCATTGCCATACGGATTGCTCATGCCTTTGAGTGAGGCGCGAAACTCCTGAGACAACGCGCGTTGAAGCGCCGCCTGAATCGCGCCTAATTCTGCTGGCGCATCCAGCACGTTATGCGGACGCTCCCGTCCCTGCTGGCGCATACCGACGTTGACCACAGGCAGGCCGAAGGACGCTGCCTCCATAATGCCGCTCGATGAGTTTCCCACCATGACATCCATTTGGCGCAGCAGGCTCCAGTACGTCACCGCGTCCAGATTCACGAAAACATGCGTTTCGGGCCGCGTGGCCGCTAACGCGCGCGTTCGATCGATCAGGGCCAGGCTGCCTGCATCGGTGTTCGGGTAAACAAAGATCAACTGCCCATTCACCTGCGCAAGGGCAGAGAAAAGAGCATCGGCTTCCGCATTGGTGTCGCGCAGGATGGTGACTGGATGCCATGCGGCCAGCAAAGAGAGCCCATGAAGCGAGAGACCGAGCTTTGCATCGAGTTCAGTTCTGCTCAGCAACTTGGAGCGGCGCAGATGATCGAGCGATGGAGCGCCCGCACGATGAACTCGCCAGGGCTCTTCGCCCATGGCAATTACACGATTTCGAGCCGTCTCAGTGGACGTGAAATGCAGATGGGCGAGCTTGGTCAGTCCATTGCGCACCTGGTCGTCGATCGCTCCCTGCGACACCTCGCCGCCCTCGATATGCGCGATGGGGATGCGCATCGCGACCGCGACCGCAGCGGGCGCGAGCATCTCATACCGGTCGGCGATGAGCAGAAGAATGTCGGGACGCCAGGCCGTGAGCGCATCGGCGAGGCAGAGGATGGCAACGCCAATGGTTTTTGCCATACCGGTGTCGGAGTCTGAGTGAAGCAGGCACTCAATCCGCGCCTTGATTGGGAAGCCATCGCGCTCAATTTCGTGAATCGTAGCGCCAAAAGCGGGCGCAAGGTGCGGACCGAGTGCAAAGACGCCCAGCTCGACCCCGGAATGCGCTGCCAGTTCGCGCAGGGGCCAATACAAATGGCTGTAGTCGGCGCGCGAAGTCGTGACGACACCGATCCGCCGACGCTCAGGAGAGTTTGGAATCATTGCGCCACTCGCATCACGGAAGATCGCCTGAAGGGGGATGTCGTGCCTTGCAGCGCGCATTCCGGCACGAGTGACGACAGGGCATCGAGCGCTGCGGCGCGATCACGCGTGGCAATTGCTCGGCGCATCCGGCTCAGCGCGTCGTCCAGCAAATCGCACGGAATGCGCGGTGATGTGATGTGGAACATTCCTGAGATCGAACTCGAACGTGCGGATTCTTCCGGCGACCACAGGCGCTCTTTCTCCCGGTCTCCCGCGCGCAGTTGGGTGAAGGTGATGGGAATCGTCCGGCCCAGCGCAAGTTCCTCGGCTAGAAAGCGAGCAAGGTCTGCGATGAAGTTCTGCTCGTGAATGGCAGGGGTCAGAACACAATCCTGTTCCGAAGAAGCAGCCAGAAGCATCTCGGCAGCTTCATCGAGCGTGAGGAAGAATCGACGCGCGGCCGGATCCGTCACGGTGATGGGTCCTCCCTGCGCGATTTGCTGCGCAAATATCTCGGTTACGCTGTCGCTGGATGCCAATACGTTGCCAAGCCGTACCACAACCCCGCTCTGCCGCAGCACAACCTGTTCGGCGGCGCGCTTGGTCGCGCCAAGCAGTGACGCGGGCATCACGGCCTTGTCTGTAGAAAGCAGAACGAGCTGCGCACCGTGCTCAGCGGCAGTGTTCGCGAGCACTTCAGTCGCCAGCACATTGTTGGCGATCGCCGCCAGAGGCTGTTCCTCCAGTAGCGGCACATGTTTGAAGGCAGCGGCATGAAAGATCAGGTCTGGCGCGTGTTGGGTAAAGATTTCATCCACCAGAGAAGGATCGTTCAAGTTGCCGAGTATGTAGACCGGTTGCGCAGCAAGGGTCCCGTGAGAGAGTTGCTGATGTAGTTGAAACAGTCTGCTCTCCGATGCCTCAAGCAGGCACAGCTTGCGGGGACCGAAAGCTGCGCAGCGCGCAGCCAGTTCAGAGCCGATGGATCCGCCGGCCCCGGTGATGAGAAGCGACCGTTTGGCCAGTTCATCCACCGGGCGCGACGCAACCGGATTGAGCAGCGGGCGCCGGAGAAACCTCAGCCAGTCGATCTCTGCAAGAGATGGATGCACGAGTTGAGTATAAATTCGGCGGGTGCAGCATTTTGATGAGAAGAAAGCATGCAGTGTTGTCCATGTGAAAAGGATGCCCGCTCGCATACACTGGCTAGTTCCGCGGTTGACCGGCAAGATCATCACGACAACTGCGTGGGAGAGGGTTTCTTGGGAAAGAATGCAAGGCTTGCAAGCCGAGTTGCCACCATCGTGTACGCCGTAATGTTGCCGTTGGCTTCCGCCGAGACGCGTTTCAACACGGAAGCCATTCAACTGAACAATCGCGGCGTGGCTCTCATGGGGCAACAGTTCACTGAGAAGGCCGAGCAGGCCTTTGCTGCGGCGTTTGCAACGGATCCGAAAATGGCGCAGGCAGCCATCAACGAAGGCATTGCCCTGATGACCCTGCAGAGACTGCCTGAAGCAGAAAAGGCGCTCAAGGCGGCCATTGCGCTCGACCCTGGAAATCCGCAGGCTTGGTACAATCTCGGTCTCGCTCAGCACGCGGACAATGATCTGGATGCTGCGCTGGCGAGCTTTCAACAGGCAGTCAAGGATGATCCGCGCGACGCCGACTCCTACTACTTTGAGGGCGTGTGTTATCAGGAGATGCGCCAGTTTGATCAAGCTATCGCCGCACTGCAGCAGGCCCTTGCCATCCAGCCGCTGCATGCCTCGTCTGAATTCGCCATGGCGCGCGCATTGCAACGCACGGGCCACACGCAGGACGCAAAAGCGCACTTCAAGCTCTTCCAGCACATGACAAGCTCGAAGATCTCCGCGGCGATCGGACTTGCATATGGCGAGCAGGGACACTACTCGACGGTCACGCCAGTCGAGGATCCCCAGCACACTGTAACGAAGATGATCCCGGTGCATCTCGACGCTCGGCCCATGTTGGTGCGCACACACAGTTCCAGCTTCACCGGCGGAGCCTGCATGCTGGACACGACCGGGTCCGGCCAGATGGATCTGATCCTCATGCAATCCGGCGCGCAGGCGATCGCGGTTCTGCATCGCAAGGTGGATGGTGGTTTTGAGCAACAGGATGCGGCTGCAATGGGCCTCAAAGCTTCTGGTCGCGCCGTGGCCTGCGCCGTGGGTGACTTTGATGCTGACAATCTCAATGACCTGGCGATCGCGATGGACGACGGTGTGCGCCTCTTTCGCAATCTCGGCAAAGGCAAGTTTCAGGACGTGACGGCAGAGGCCGGACTGAGCGCACGCAATCACCCGAGCGGCATCACATTTATTGACTATGATCACGACGGCGATCTGGATCTGTTCGTCACCGGTGCGCCACTTGCCGCGGGCGGCGAGGCCAACGTCCTCTGGCGCAACAACGGCAACAAAACATTCACGGAGTGGACAGAAGCCACAGGTCTCGGCGGAAGTGCTGCGACGCGGTCTGCCATTCTGACGGACTTCAACAACGATCGCGCCGTCGATTTCGCCGTCGCGGGTGCGAGTCTGGCTCCGCTGCTCTACGTGAATCCGCGCGAGGGCAAGTATCCCACGCAGCCCGTCTACGACGAGATGCTCCCGCCGACCGAAGGCATCGCCGTGCTCGACTTCAACAAAGATGGCTGGATGGACATCGCCGTCACCCATCAGGGCGCGCCGGGCGTGACTCTCTGGCGCAACGTTGCCGCGCCTAACAACATCGGCCGTAAGTTCGAACGCGTTCCCTTGCCGCTGCGAGGCGCGCTCGGTGGATGGGGCGTGACTGCGGTCGATATCGACAACGATGGCTGGGTGGACCTGGCCGCGCTTGTGGAAACGCCTGCCGGTGTGCAGCTCAAGGTCTTTCGGAATCGCGGCGACGGCAGCTTTGAAGATGTAAGTGCCGCGCTGGGCCTGGGGAAGCTGCATCTGCAGCAGGCGCGCGGCCTCATCGCCGCCGATGTGGATGGGGATGGCGCGCCGGACCTGATTGTGACGCAGGCCAATGCGCCGCCCGTGCTGTTGCGCAACGTTGGCGCGAACAGGAATCACTCTGTGCGGCTCGACCTGAGCGGTTACGCCGACAACAAGACAGCGATCGGCGCAAAGGTTGAGATCTTCGCAAATGGCCAGTGGCAGAAGTGGGAGCTAGCCGGCGCGTCGGGCTTCCAGACGCAGGGCCCGCCGCAGATCCTGATCGGCCTGGGCAGCGCGGATCATATCGATCTCTTGCGGATCTTATGGCCTACAGGGATTCTTCAAGACGAGATCGACCTGCCGCATCAGCGGGTGATTGCCATGAAGGAGGCCGACCGCCGCGGCAGCTCCTGTCCGGTGCTCTTTGTGTGGAACGGGCATAAATATATGCTGGTCACCGACGTGATCGGGGCCGGTGTGGTGGGCCACTGGTTCACGCCGGAAAAGCGCAATACGCCGAACCCGAGCGAGTGGATCAAGGTAGACGGAGCCATGACTGCGCCGGTTAAGGGCAAGCTGAGTCTGCGCTTTATTGAACCCATGGAAGAGGTGAACTATATTGACCAGTTGCGCCTTGTCGCCGTCGATCATCCGGAAAATGTCCAAGTCAATCCGGACGAGAAATTCCTGGATGACCCGCCGTTTGCTACGGGGCGCGTGATTGCCTCTCAGGGCGCCGCGCCGCCAGTCGGCGCGTGGGATGGCGAAGGGCATGATGTGCTCGCGGCTCTCGCGCAGCGCGACCACGTCTTCGCCTCTGGCTTTATTCCCAGTCCGTATGACGGCTTTGCAAATACGCACACTCTTACGCTGGACCTTGGATCGGTGCATACCGACCAACCACTGCGTTTGCTGATGACCGGATACGTGAATTACTTCAGCGCCACGTCTCTCTACTCTGCGTGGCAAGCGGGCATCCAGCCGATTTCGCCCTACGTCGAAGCGCAGCTGCCTGATGGAAAGTGGCAGCGCATTCCCGGCGAGGCAGGTTTCCCAGCCGGACTGGAGAGGACGATTGTCGTGGACCTCT
This sequence comes from Acidobacteriota bacterium, assembly GCA_028873155.1. GTDB lineage: Bacteria > Acidobacteriota > Terriglobia > Terriglobales > Acidobacteriaceae > Telmatobacter. The sequence goes on along the minus strand of JAGWML010000027.1, from coordinate 10,496 downwards.
CGCACAAATTGCCGGCCGGCGTGCATCGCATCCGTCTCGTCAGCAACCTTGAGATCTACTGGGACCAGGTGCTCATTGACAATCATCCCGACGCGGCAACCCGCATCAGTGAAGCGCCTCTCACTCTCGCGACAGAGCAGTTTCGCGGGTACCCCACGCAGATTGAGGGCAAGAGTCCCGGTGATCTGAACTATGACTACGATCGCGTGAGCCTCACCGGACCCTTCCAGCATCAGCGCGGCAGCTATACGCGCTTCGGCGATGTGATGGAACTGGTACAAGGCATCGATAACCGCTATGCGATCTTTGGCAGCGGAGAGGAGATTGCAACGGAGTTTGATGTGAGTCAATTACCATCGCTCCCCGCGCACTGGAAGCGCGACTACTTCTTCTACGCAAACGGATATGTGAAGGATATGGACTGGTGGGATGCTTCGCCCTTCACGGTCGCGCAACTGCCGTTCCACGGCATGACGTCCTACCCGTATCCGGCCACCGAGAGCTTCCCGGATGACGCAGCTTCGTTTGCGTATCAGCTCAATTGGAACGACCGCTTCGACACCGGCGAGCCTATGCGGTCGTACCGGTTCGAATATCAGCCGATGCCTTCGACGCCAGCGGACGACGGCTTACCCCACCCAGACAGTGCGGTGCAACCATGAATGATCTGGTTCTGCAGCCCGCGACACAACAATTGCAGATGCTGCAGGCACGGTCCGTATCGGTCGTCGAACTGGCTGAGGCGCACATTCGCCAGATCGAGCGGCTGAATCCAAAGCTGAATGCGCTTGTCGACTTCGATGCGAACCGCGTGCGGGTGCAGGCGCAGCAGATGGAGGAATCTCGTGCGCCGCGCGGCCCACTTTTTGGCTTGCCTGTCACTGTCAAGTCCTCCATCGCCGTGGCGGGGTTTCGCTGCGAGATTGGCAGCCTGCTGCACAGGGGTGATGTGCCTCGCGTGGATGCCGTGGCCGTCGAGCGGCTGCGCGCTGCAGGCGCGCTGATTCTGGGAACGACCAACTGCCCCGAGTTCCTGATGGCTTACGAGACGGATAATCTGCTTTACGGCCGGACGGCCAATCCCTGGGATCTCGATCGCTCGCCCGGCGGGTCCAGTGGCGGAGAATCGGCAGCCATCGCCGCAGGCATGTCGGCAGCCGGACTCGGTTCAGACAGCGGTGGCTCGGTGCGCGTTCCCGCTCACTTCACGGGTATCTGCTCCTTCAAGCCCACCCCTGGGCGTTTCCCTGCGCGCGGCCATCTGCCTCCGTGTATCGGACCGTTTTCTGTGCTGGGAGCGATTGGCCCCATGGCGCGCACATTAAACGACGTGAAGCTGATCTTTCGCACCGTTGGCGGGCACGATCCCATCGACCCATCCAGCCCGCCTCTTGTCTACCGCGAACCCTCGCGCAACGACCTGCGCGGTCAAGCGGTCGGATTTTTCGAAGACGATGGTCTGATCCCCGTAACGCCGGAGACGCGTGCCGCCGTGCATGCCGCTGCCGCCGTACTTCGCGAGGCCGGCTTGCAAGTGGAGCCGTTCCGCCCAAAGATGCTGGAGCCGCTTCGCCGCCTCTGGTGGAAGCTCTTTGTGCAGTGCGGCGCTATGTTTTATGCGCCGATGATTCGCGGGAACGAGGATAAGCTCAGCCCAATCTTTCGGGAGTTTCTTGAGATTGCAGCTTCTCAAAAGCCGTTCACGCCCGAGCAACTTCTGGAGGCATGGGCGCAACTGGACCTGCTCCGCTCCAGGGCGCTGGAAGAATTGGTAACGTACCCCGTTCTGCTTTGTCCCGTTGCCAGCACGCCAGCATTCCGGCATGGTGAGCGCCAATGGAATATCGAGGGCCGCGCAGTGGAATATCTCGATGCGGTGCGGCACACGCAGTGGTTCAACACGCTCGGTGCTCCTGCGGCGGTCGTCCCCGTGGGTCAATCGCCGGAAGGATTGCCTATCGGCGTGCAGATTGTCGCCCGACCCTACTTCGATGAGATTGCGCTTGGTGTGGCAGGCATGGTGGACGCAGCCTTCGGCTATCGCGTGCCACCACTTGCCAACCACTCCTGACCCGCAACTGCAATCTGTTTCGGAGCTTTCCGGCGCGTCAACCCTGAGTGATATCGAGGCGTTGTCCCGGTGCAGCCCAGCCCTCCATCTTTGGGTTGAGGCGGCGACCCTAACCTTCACGATAGTCTGAGCCTTCCCCAGATTGGAGCGCAGAAGTTGCGCGAGAATTGGCAAATCCAATTTGCCGAGAGCCCGGGTGTGTTGAAGAGTCCAGATTGCGCACAGACCATTGTGCGGGTTCAGGATCTCGAAATCGGGGGCGGGGAATTCATCACCATGGCTGGCCCATGTTCGGTTGAGACCGAATTCCAGCTCATGGCGACTGCGCACCATGTTCGACGTTGCGGTGCGCGCATTCTGCGCGGAGGCGCTTTCAAGCCCCGCAGTTCACCGTACTCATTTCAGGGACATGGCCTCGACGGCCTCAGAATGCTTGCCAGGGCGCGCAAAGAGAGCGGCCTTGCAATCGTCACCGAGGTCATGTCGGAATGTGATGTCCCATTGGTCGCCGACTACGCCGACATTCTGCAGATCGGCACGCGCAACATGGAGAACTATTCCTTGCTGGAGGCCGCAGCTCGTTCCGCCAGACCCATTCTTTTAAAGCGCGGAATGATGGCTACCGTAGCCGACCTTCTGCGCTCGGCCCAGATGATTCTTGATAATGGCAATCCCAACGTGATCCTCTGCGAGCGCGGCATCCGCACATTTGAGACGGCCACGCGCAACACCTTTGATGTGGCGGCGATTGCCTTGCTCAAGCACGTTTCGCATCTGCCCGTGATTGCCGACCCAAGCCATGCGGCGGGCTATCGTGAGCTGGTCCCCGCGCTTTCCCGCATCGCTGTGGCGGCTGGCGCGGATGGCCTGCTCATCGAGGTTCACCCCCATCCCGAAAAGGCATGGAGCGACGGCGAACAGTCTCTGGACTTCGCCGATTTTGAGGAAATGATGACCGCCCTCGATCCCTATCTTGCCTTGCGCGAGACCGTCGTGAAAGATAGTCCGGCCACTCGCTCGCTGGAGGCTGTTGGATGAGGAGGCTTCGAGTCTGCGTTGTGTTCTTACAGTTTGCGGCTGTGCTGCTCTTCGCGGCGGCGCAGCCGTCTGCGCCAGGGAATTACATTGGTGCGGACGTGATTGTGACAGCCGCTCCTGCGTATGTTCCGCTCGCGGAGTTGCGCGGCCAGGAGCGCTTCCCGAAAGGCGCACATCTGCTGCGGATTCACGAAGGCAAGGCGGAGCCGCTGGTGCCCGAGTTCGCCGCCAGTGCTGACGCAAATGTTTCCTTCGATGGCAGCAGGGTGATCTTTTCTGGCAAGCAGAAGCAGGAGGACTTCTGGCAGATATGGGAACTGACGATCAAGGACCGCTCTCTGCACAAAGTGGTGACCACGGCCGGCGATGCTGAGCGTCCGCTGTATCTTCCGGCGGGCCGCGTGGTCTATGCATTGCGTACGTCCGCAGGCTTTCGTCTTGACTCCAATGACGACGGCCACCCGCTTTCTTATGTGCCGCTTAATCCTACGACGGGCCCTGGCGAACTGACGCTGGCCTATACGCGGGGCAGTGCATTTCCTGACGATGTATTGCAGGATGGCCGCGTCCTGTTTGAGTCTGACTTTCCACTCGGCGATGGCAGGACCGCGGAGATGTTTCTCGTTTATCCGGACGGATCGGGTGTGGAGTCCTACCGCTGCGATCATGGCCTAGCGCGCTGGGGTGGCACGCAACTCACCTCGAGCGACGTCGTGTTTACGCATGGCGCGGGCATCGCACGATTCACTTCGCCCCTTGCGCACGAGGTGCGCGTTCCTGCTCCGCCGGCGCAGTACGCGGGCTCGGTTGCAGAGACCTCTTCCGGAGACTGGCTTCTGAGCACTCGCACGGCTCAAGGCGCGCACTACGCACTGAAGCTCTGGAAGCCTGGCGTCTCCACCATGGAAACGGTGTTCGCGCAAAGCGCCGCGGACCTGGTTGAGCCAGTGCTGCTTGCTCCGCACCGCATGCCCACACGCTTCCCTTCCGGTTTGCATCCGTGGAACTACGCCAATCTGCTGGCGCTTGATGCGCGTCTATCGCGAGAGGGAGCGCTGCCGGGAATGCCAACGCTCGTCCGCCTGGAGACACAGGATGAGGCAGGCAAAGCGGTCACGATGGGCACGGCACCGGTGGAGAAGGATGGGTCTTTCTTTATTCAGGTTCCGGGTGACAAGCCGATTCGCATTGCGCTGCTGGATGCAAAGGGGAATGTTCTGCGCCAGGAGCATGGCTGGTTCTGGTCGCGCGGCGGAGAACAACGGATCTGCGTTGGGTGCCACACCGGGCCGGAGCGGTCCTCTGACAACCACGTTCCTGAGGTGTTGCTGCACAGCACCACGCCGGTCGACCTCACCGCAGTCCGCTCCATGGATCTGGCTCATCGCGCCGCGACAGGAGGTCGTTAAGTTGAGACGGTCATTGCTGATCGCTGGAGCCATACTCGCATTCACATGTTCGGCGATCTTCGCGCAACAGGTTCCGGCTGCTGCTGACTCATCCGCTACGCCAAACGCTGCGATTCGCCCAGCGCCCAGCGCCGCGCAGTCCGTCATTCGATTTGAGGATGCCAGCGCCAAAGCCCACATCGACTTTGTACACAGTTTTGGCTCAGCCAAGCTGGGATCCCTTCTTGAGGGCACGGGTGCGGGATGCGTCTGGTTCGACTACAACAACGACGGCCTGCCTGATCTTTACGTTGTCAATGGCCGTCCGCTCGACGACTCGATGCATCCCTACCCATTGCAGGTCAAGCCCGATCCGCTGCCGCATAACCACCTCTATCGCAACAATGGCGATGGAACCTTCACCGATGTGACGGAGAAGGCAGGCCTTGCGCCGGACCTCTACAGCATGGCCGTGACTGCGGCCGACTATGACAATGACGGCTATGTCGATTTGCTCGTCACCGGATATGGTCGCGCCATCCTTTACCACAACAATGGCAACGGCACATTCACAGACGTGACGGCAAAGGCCGGCATCAAGGTCGATGGCTGGTCCATCAGCTCCACATTTCTTGATTACGACCGCGATGGATGCGTCGACATATTCATTGGCCGGTATGTGAAGTTTGACCCGAAGTACCGGGCCTACTATGCGGCGGACAATTATCCTGGCCCGCTTGACTATGCGGGCGAGACGAATCGCCTCTACCACAACAATTGCGACGGAACATTTACCGACGTGACGGACAAGTCAGGCATTGGGGCTTATGTGGGCCGGACGATGGGCGTGACCGCGGCCGACTTTGATGGCGACGGTTGGGACGACATCTATGTCGCTAACGACCGTACGGAAAATTTTCTATTCCGCAACAAGCATGACGGAACCTTCGAAGAGGTCGGCAACGACACCGGCACCGCTTTTGGGCAGAACGGTGAATCGACCTCCTCCATGGGCCCGGTCTTTGCGGACTTTGATGGGCGAGGATCGCTGGACTTGTGGGTTACGGATGGTCATTACAACCGCTTGCTTCGCAATACCGGCAAACAGGGATTTGACGACATCGGCGCGACCAACGGTGTCTCACAGGCCAATGCCCAATACGTGAGCTGGGGGACTGGTGTCTACGACTTCGATAATGACGGATACCTCGACATCCTGATTTTTCATGGCGGACTGATCCATCTCATCCCGCAGGAGCACACGCTCTTTCGCGGCCTCGGCGATGGCAAGTTTGAAGACGCCTCTCGGGAAGCGGGCCCAGTCCTGAACAAGCGGACCGTGGCCCGCGGCGCTTGCTTTGCCGACTATGACAACGACGGCAAAGTCGACGCATTCCTCGTGAACCTCGGTGACAAGGCAACGCTCCTTCATAACACTTCGACCGGCACGGGTCACTGGCTTGCCATCAAGATGCACGGCACCAAGAGCAATCGCGATGGCATCGGGGCGAAAGTGGAGGTCGATGCGGGAGGCCGCCACTACATCGAAGAGCGCGTGGCCGGCTCCGGTTACCTTTCGCAAAACGACGACCATCTGCACTTCGGCCTTGGCTCCGCATCAATCGCCGAGAAGATCATTGTTCACTGGCCGAGCGGGCGCGAACAGACGCTTGCCAATCAGCCCGTCGATCGCGTCTTGACTGTGGTGGAACCGCAATGATGCAGACTTCCCGATCTCGCACCTTCGCAGTCGCAGCAGGCGTTTCGGGCCTGGTGGGTGCAGCCGTTCTCTGGACGGGCATCTGGATGGCCCAGCCAGCCGGCGCCGTTGTGACGGGGCGCGTTGGCGAGCGGCTCATCTATCCATCACCCCTCGAGATGATTCGGTCGGGTGATGGAAAGCAGCTCTTCGTACTGTGCAATGAGAGTGATGAAGTCCGCGTGATCGACGCTTCAACAGGGGCCGCGGTCAAGACAATCAGTGTGGGACACGTACCGCGCGGCTTTGCGCTTTCTCCAGATGGGAACCGTCTGTTCGTGACGAATTCATGGGACGACACGCTTTCGGTCATCGACACTGCTTCGCTTCAGGTCATCGCAACCTGGCGCGTGGGCTCAGAGCCATCAAGCGTCGTGGAAGATCGTGCTGGCCGCACGCTTTTCGTGGCGAATCGAATCTCCAATGACGTAGCCGTGTTAAACGCGCAAACGGGCGCAGAAATCAAGCGTCTCGCAGCGGGCCGTGGGGCCAGCTACATGGCTCTGGCGCCCGATGGCGGCAAGCTCTATGTCACCCACGTTTATCCGAACCCATCTCCTCACAGAACCGAACCAGAATCTGAAATCACAGTCATCGACGCGCAGCGGGCCGTTGTCATCGACCGCATGCAACTGCACGGAATTGCCGGTGTCTTCCACGTCGCCATCTCGGCGGACGGCCGGCTTGGAGCCGCTGCTGAGTTGCATCCGAAGAACCTCGTCCCACTCGCGCACCTGGAGCATGGCGGCGCGTTTGAGGACACACTCATGCTCTTTGGCGCCGACGTCGGCAATCAGACTGTTGAGGTCCCCCTCGATGAACTGGAGCGTTATGTCGCGAGGCCGTTTGGCGTCGTCATTGCGCCAGACAAGTCACGTCTCTATATCACCAGCGGCGGCTCTGAACTCGTTACGGTAATCGATGTCCCACGCCTGCTGCGCTGCGTGCACTTGCACCATGCACCATTTGTCCAGGATCTCTCCGCTAGCGCCAACTATGTCGTGACCCGAATTCAGGTTGGGCGCGATCCGCGCGGGATGCTGCTCTCGCGCGATGGCCGCACATTGATGGTGGCCAACCGGCTCGATGACACCATCAGCGTCATCGACACGCAGAATGATCGAGTCCGTTCGACCATTCGGCTGGCGAGCCCTGCGAAACTCTCAGTGTTGCGCTACGGCGAACAGACGTTCTACACGGCGCGCTATTCCTTTCAGGGACAGATCGGTTGCGCCAACTGCCACATCGATTCCACATTCGACGGCCTTGAATGGGATCTTGAGCCCGATGGCTTTGGCCGCGACATCGTCGACAATCGCTTAATCGAGGACCTGAAGGGAACAGAGCCATTCAAGTGGAATGGCGGCAATCCGAATCTTCCGACGGAGTGTGGCCCTCGAACTGAAAAATACTTCTGGCGCTCGGCAAACTATGACGACCTGACGCTTGCCGATCTCGTGACCTACATGCTCAGCCTTCCGCCGCGTCCCAATCGCTGGCGCCTGCCCGGCTACGAGCTGACATCTGCTCAGGCGCGGGGCAAGGCAATCTTTGAGCGCACGGTCGACAAGTTTCACAATCCAATCCCGCTCCAAAATCGATGCTCATACTGCCACAGCGGCCCGAAGGGCACCGACCAAAAGTCATTTGATGTGGGTACAAAGAGACCTACGGATAACAGTGGCCTGCTCGACACACCGCAACTCACCAACGTTGCGCTGACCGCGCCGTATCTGCATGACGGTTCGGCCGCGACGGTCGAACAAATCTGGACTGTCTTCAATCCGGAAGACAAGCATGGGCGCACCAACGACCTCACAAAAGACGAACTCAACGATTTGGTTGAATACCTGAGGACGCGATGAAGACTGTTTTGGGATTACTCGCGCTGGTGGCCGCCAGCACCGGAGCGCTAGGCGCAACAGCAAAAGCTCCATCGGTCAACAAAGCTCCGGAGATGCCGCATTACCGCTTCGAGAACTTCACGACGGCCAACGGCCTTCCGGATGACCACGTATACACCGTCCTCGTCGATGGAGATCGTATTTGGGCAGGCACAGATAACGGTCTTGCCCTCTACGAAGAGCACAAGTGGAAGACCTACACCACGAAGGATGGCCTGGCTCACCGCGCTGTGCTTTCGCTGGCGCTCGACCACAATACCGGAGATGTGTGGGCCGGCACGATGGGTGGATTGAGCCGCATCTCCGGCGGGCACATCGACACCTTCACGCAGCTCAATTCCGGCCTGAGCAACGACGTGGTATACGGTGTGGCCGTGCAGGACGAATACGTGTGGGTTGCAACGGCGGCGGGCGGGTGCCGACTCAACCTCCGCACCGGCCAGTGGGACCTTTATAACGAACGCAACACACCGATGGTCGAGATATGGGTCTACGGCGTGAGCGCCTCACCCACCAAGGTCTACTACGCCGTGTGGGGCAGTGGCGTGCTGGAGTATGACCAGAGCACCAAGAGGTGGGACAAATACGAGGACCCGGATGGGGAAACGGAGATGGTCCTGTTCAAGGACCAGGGGCTCATCCACGAGATCACCAGTTCGGTCAGCTTTGTCGATAACGTGCTCTGGGTCTCCACTTATTTCGGCGACAGCCGCTACGACGGCCGCTACTGGCACAACTTTCTCACCAAGGACAGCGGATTGCCATCCAACTTCACCAACTCTGTGAAAGGCGTCGATGCCAATCGCGCGTGGTTCTGCACGGACCGCGGACTGGCCTACTACGACGGCGCCAACTGGGCTGTCTATCGCCCATCCCTCACAACCGGCAAGCCCGAGATGATGGTGCGCGACACTGCGGGCCACGTCACAAGCATTCCGGTGACGACAGCTCCGGCGCACAATTACATCCTCGGTATTGATTTTCAGGGCAGTGACATCTGGGTGGCCACGGCCAGGGGCCTGAGTCACGGAACTCTTCAACGCTAGTCGCACACACTTAAGGAGCCAACATGATGCAGGGCATTGCAGACGTACTTGAGCATATCGGGCACTCTTCCATTGAGAAGCGAGCCATCACCAACCACTCGGTCCTCAATGAGGCCTACTGCTACGGCAAGCCGAGTTCATTCTCCCGCGGCATGCGGATTGATCTGAACGGGGTCACGATTCTCTTGATTTCGGGCACTGCCTCCATTGATGAAAATGGAGTCAGCGTCCACATCGGCGATTTCCGCGCACAGATGCGCCGCACGCTTGCCAACATCACGGCGTTGCTCGCGAGCGAAGGCTGCACCTGGCACGATATCGTGCGCACCAGCTGCTACCTGCGCGACATCGACCGTGATTATGACGCGTTCAACGAAGAGCGCACGGCTTTCTTCAAAGAGCAGGGTCTTGATCCGCTTCCTGCCTCGACGGGTATCCAGGCGAAGCTCTGCCGCCCTGAGCTGCTTGTTGAGATCGAGGCGATCGCGATGTTCCGCACAGAGAACAAGTGCTGCCATAGTCACGAGGAGTAGCTGCGATGCGCATGGGATCGTGGAGTGCGATGTGCGTGGTTGCCTTTGCGGCAACTTGCGTCAGCGGACAGTCCGCCGCAAAGGGAGGGTGTGCCTGCGGTGCGCACCCTCCGGGCCCGCCGAAGGACCGCGTTGTGGAGCCCTACGCCGGCGAGCCCGCAGATCTCAGTCCCTACGAGAAATTTGCCAAGCCGTACTTTCTCAATTACACGCATCCCAACATCTACAGCGGCGCAGGCCGCGACATTCCAGATCCGAAAGATATTCAGCAAGTTCGCATCGGCTTTTTCGGCCCGGTCGAGCACAGCCCGGAGCTTCTGTTTGGCCAGCGCATGCTGCATGGCGCGCAACTCGCCGTCGAGGAAGCCAATGCGCGAGGAGGCTACGGCGGCAAGCCCTTCAAGCTGATGCTGCATAACGACTATGACAACTGGCAGGCCAATACCGTCTATGGTCCTGACCGTCCCACCGATGCCAACATCTGGGGATCGCCCGCCGACGAAACAGTCAAGATGGTCTACGACGATCACGATTGGGCGATCTTCGGGTCGCTCAGTTCTGAGTCCACACACATTGCTCTGCGCGTTGCGTTGAAGGCTGAGATTCCAATCGTCAACTCCGCTTCAACCGACCCGACGATTCCGGAGACGTACATCCCCTGGTACTTTACAGATCTGCAGGATGATCGCGTGCAGTGCCTCACGCTGGCGCGCCGTATCTTTACGCAGCTTGGACTCAAGCGCGTGGCCCTGCTGCG
>JAGWML010000254.1 GCA_028873155.1 Acidobacteriota bacterium | reverse complement strand
CCACAACAGCAACTATGGATGCAGGTGCCGTGTGCCAAAGAAATATACAGAACGCCACCCTCAAGCTCTCGCGGAATCCGATCAACAAATCGATGCTGCAGTCTTTGATAACGAATCACTCACCGTCTCCGTTCAGGAGCATGTTGCCGTCGGTTGTGTACGTGCACTGATGCTCTTTCTCCAAGTCACGGTAGAAGCCGATCAGCTTCTTCCACTTGATCACTGCCAGGACGGCATTCAAGGCGTTTAGGTCGGCTACCTGAATGTTCGAGGCATAAACATCCTCGACGCCCCCGCCGGCAAAAGACATGTGCTTGCGCGCTTCGTGTCGGTTGCTCGGCGTGCTCGTGCTGACCCGCAGGATGCCGCCCAGCGAGTCGTTCACCAACTCGAGGCCCATCCCGACATCGATGAACGGCACGCCCATGATTTCCAATCGCTCGACGGCTAGGCGCTTGGATTCGCCAGCGTCAATGCAGATGAATGCGAAAGTGATGCCTTGGAGTAGATCCAGATTGCTCGCATCAAGCGCGGGATGAGCCGATATGCCTCGATGCATTCGAGCGTAGATGCCCTTGAAGTAGTCGACCTTCCGGGGCGCCTCACGCAGTTCTTCGATCGCAGGGGCGCCCGGCGCACGAAAGGCGTTGTGCGTTAGAAACTCATCGCCATCGAACAGCCGAATCTGGGCCACGGGGGTCTTGGCAACGAGATCAAGCACGTAGCTCCCGGTTCCACCAATGCCGATGATGGCCACCCGGTGGCTTGCGAACCTTTGCGTCAAAACGCCCATGCCGACGCGGTCGGAGGCCGTCTCGATATAGTTGAAGACGCTTTCCTCTTCCTCATCCGGCGTCCGATGCACCTTTGCCGTCACGCCGGGCTTCAGGACCGCCGCCGGGCCCGACAGGATTGACGCGTAGGTCGCCATCTTTTGGTAGTAGTCGGCATACCCTCCTTCGGGCTTACTCGAGAAGCTGTACCGCGCCGTGATGCTGCCAAACGTATTCGCAACGTTCTGGTGCGCGATTTGCCGCATCGGCGACCCATCTGCTTCGCACGGAAATTCGCCGTCGAAGAAGACCACGTGAGTGTCGGGCCGGCACGTCTGATCGCCCGCCAGGGTCAGGCTTGAGACCAGCGTGCCGTAGTGCACCTGCCGCTGCGAATCGACATATGGAACGGCACGCATGACGAGGGCACCCCCGACGACTCGCACGAAGTAGCCCTCCTCGCGCAAGCGCTTCAGATCCGCGTTACGACTGAACAGTTCGCGTGACATTGAAGGTGCTTCCCTCGTGGCGGACTTCGACGGATCCGCCGGCGCTCAACTCGCCGGCGTGCGGCTTCGAAGCGACGTGGCGATAAGTCATGGAGAACTTGACGTTCGAGTCATGCCCACCGGGATAGGCTAGCTGAACGACCTCCTCGAAGCTGACGAGGGCGGCCCGTACCTCCTCCTCGCGGGAGTTCACGGTAATCATGTACGGCCGTTCGGGTGGGTGGTGCGGTTGATCCGCGTTTTCGTTGGTTGTCATAGTTGTTGAGGGAGATCCCTACTCAAGAGCAAAATCGCTCAACAACGCTTGCTGGCGAGATGCAACTTCCGGACATGTCCGGGATCGCGCGCATTCCAGCATCGTGATAGCAGCCGTATCTACAGAACACCTCTGGAGGGGGGGCGATGGTCGACAATGAGCGTGCGCCAGCGACTCTGGAAGAGGTGTACGAGGCAATTGAAGCCCTTGGCGACAATGATTACGCCGCGCTGTATGCGCGGGCGGTGAACATGCTCTACGGGACTCGCTACAGGGACCCGGTGGACCTCGTCCATGACGCGATGCATTCGGCAATCGAGGGCGCGACCCCAGGAAGCGCGCGCGGTCGGCTCTGGCCGAAGGCGGTTACCCCGTTCATAGCGTTTGTCACCGTGGCCATGAAGGGAATTGCTTCCAACAGCCGTACCTCCGCGGCCGGTAGGGCTGAGGTATTGGCCGTTGAACTCGTGGGTGCTGAGGGCGGCGACTCCGACGCGGCGATGGCCGCCGTGACCGCCGCGTCGACATCCGGGGTCGATCAAGAACTGATGGAGTCCGCCGACGCTGCAGAGCTGCTCCGTCAGCGAGACGAGCTGTTCGCTGAATTCAGCTCGGACGACGAGATCACCATGATTCTGATGGCCATGGAGGACGGCTTGAGGGGAGAAGACATCCGCCACGCAGCGGGGATGGACCAGACCACTTACGAAACAGCACGGAGGCGCCTTCGCCGAGGCGTGGCGAAGTTTCGGGCCAAGAGGAGCGCGGAATGAGTGCCAAGACTTCTGATCGTTTGGCCAAAGCCTCCAACCTTCTTCACGCAATTGTTGATGAGGCGGAGGAGATTACGCCAGAGAACGCAGGCGAGGAGTTGCTGGCCTGCGGCATAGAGCCTGGCGAGGCGGTGGCAGCGACCCGAGCGATGGCCAGCGAGTTGCTCGCCCAGTCAAAGAAGCGCAGGTTGGGTGCTGCGCAGCGGGCGGTGGCTGCGAGGCAGCCTGAAGATAGGCTTGTCCAACGCGACTTGGGCGCAATCAGCCGTGCGCTCGCGCGACTGGCCTCCCATCCTGCAACGATGGCTGGAAAGCGCATCGCCTTGGCGTATCGCAACGGTAAGACTCAGTCTGAACAGGATGTGATGAGCTTGTGGCAAGATCTGATCGACTTGGGCGCGGTTAGCGACGACGACCTTGTTGATTGATACAGCCCGGCTGTCGCAGGCAGAGGCGCTCCTGTGGCGGCGCTACGGGATCACGCGGCCTGATGAGATCGATTTGGACGCGATAGCCCACGACTTGGGGCTGACGGTCCGCCGTCGCTTGCTCAATGGAGCCGATGCGCGCCTAGTTGCTGTTGATGGCCGGGGCATCGTGACGGTCAACAACCAAACGCACCCCAAACGGCAGCGCTTCTCGATTGGCCACGAGATCGGACACTGGTTGCGCGATCGGGGGGGAGACGGCCTTACGGCGTGCAGCAAGTCTGATGTGTCACCGGCCAACCAGAAGGCCAAGAGCGTTGAAGCAGACGCCAACGTATTTAGCTCCGATTTGATCCTGCCACCTTACCTGGTTGGCCCTGCCATCCGAAATAGGCCGCCCACGGTCGACCTCGTGCTCGAAATCTCCGACCTGTTCAATGCCAGCATCCCTGCAACAGCGATCAGGGCGGTGCGGATGGCGACTGGGCCAGCCGCCGTGGTCGTTCACACCGTCTCTGGCAAGAAGTGGTGGTTTGAGAATTTCGTCTGGCCGAGCAGCGACTATCGAATCGTGCAGGACGTACATCACGACAGCCCCACGATGGACCTCCTGTACGGAGGGTCGGCGCGGGACAAGACTCGCGATCAAAGAGAGAGAGGCGACAGGTGGCTCGTGGGTCGGGACGCCCAGAAATTCGATGTCCAGGTTCAATCCATCCAGCGCCAAAGCGATGCCGTGCTGACGATCGTTCGGCTGTTGCGATAGAAAGTTGATGCCGTTTGACTGATGGAGCCAATGGTCATGGCAGAGAAAATCTTTGCGCAAAGCGAGCTGGAGGCTATCGCCGCAGCGCTCGGTGACACGCCCGAGGGGCTCACCGGCTCGGAAATCAGTCATCTTCTTACCGCGATAAAGATGGCCGACCCGAGCCCGACCTCAACCAA
>JAGWML010000026.1 GCA_028873155.1 Acidobacteriota bacterium | reverse complement strand
GCCACTGTTGCCTCTGTCTCAACCATCTCACTCGTTACTAGCCCGAGCTCCCGCAGCAGGAAGGCGTAGTCGAAGGCAATCTCCTTCAGATAGTCGTAGCGCCCGCTTGCGCCGCCGTGGCCGGCCTGCATATTTGTAACGAGCAGCAGCGGGTTCGCGTCGGTCTTGAGCGTGCGCAGCTTTGCCACATACTTGGCGGGCTCCCAGTACATCACCTGGCTGTCGTGGAGCGACGTCTTCACCAGCATCGCCGGATAGGCGGCCGCGCGCAGGTTGTCATAGGGCGAGTAGCTGAGCATGTAGCGAAAGTAGGCTTCCTCATTGGGGTCGCCCCACTCCTCATACTCCGGAACAGTCAGCGGCAGCGACGCATCGAGCATCGTGTTCATCACGTCGACAAACGGCACATGCGACACCACCGCGCGAAAAAGCTCGGGGCGCATGTTGGTGACAGCGCCCATCAGCAAGCCGCCCGCCGACCCGCCCTCGATGGCGACGCGCGCGGCATCGCCGTAGCCAGCAGCGGTAAGGCGCTCGACGCAGGCGATGAAGTCGGTGAAGGTGTTCCGCTTCACCAGCATCTTGCCCGCATCATGCCACGGATCGCCAAGATCCCCGCCGCCGCGAATGTGCGCGTAGGCGAGAACGACGCCGCGGTCGAGCAGGGCGAGACGGTTGGAGCTGAAGCCGAGCGGAAGCGCATATCCATACGACCCGTAGCCGTAGACGTAGAGCGGGTTCCTGCCGGGCGTACGCCTGTCTTTGCGGTAGACGATGGAGACAGGCACCTGCACGCCGTCCGGCGCGGTCGCTTGAATCCGTTCGCTCTGGTACAGCGTGCGGTCAAAGCCGCCCGGGATCTCAACCTGCTTGAGGAGCGTGGAGACGCCGCTGGCGAGGTCGTACTCGTACACCGAGCTGGGCGTCACAAGCGACTGATAGGCGTAGCGAAAGGTTGTTGTGTCAAAGACGCGGTTGATATGCGGGCTGGCCGAGTAAGCCGGTTCTGGAAACGCAATCTCCCCTGCCGCAGTGGCAGCCGGGCCATCGCCCGCAAACTTCCAGAGGCGCAGGCGTGGCAGCCCGGCCTCGCGCTCGCACGCGACAAAGAAGCCATCGAAGAGATCGATGTCTTCGAGCATGATCTGTTCGCGATGCGGCAGAAGCTCCGTCCAGTTGGCTTCGCCGGCCGCGTCTTCCGGCGCGGTCACGAGGCGGAAGGTACGGCCCTTGTCATTGGTGCGGATGTACCAGCGACCGTTGCGGTGATCGACGCTGTACTCGTGGTCATCGCGGCGCGGCGCAATCAAGCGGAAGGCTCCGGTGGGGTCGTCTGCGAGGAGACACTGCGCCTCGCTGGTGATGTGGCTTGCGGATTCGAGAATGAGGTATTGGCCGTCGCGCGTGCGGCCAATGCCAATGTTGAAGCGCTCGTCGTCATCCTGGTAGACAAGCACATCCTGCGTGTGCGGCGTGCCCAGGGTGTGCCGCCAGAGCTGGTACTGGCGCTTCTGGACTTCGTCCTCGACGGTATAAAAGAGGCTGCGATTGTCCGCGGCCCAGACGGCGGAGCCAACGCGCTCGACCGTGCCCGGCAGCGTCTCACCGGTGGCCATGTCTTTGATGTGCAGCGTGTACTGGCGAAAGCCGGTGGTGTCCGTCGAATAGGCAACCCACCTGCTGTCGTCGCTGAGGGCCACATCGCCGATTGCGAAGAATGCGTGCCCTTTGGCGAGTTGGTTGCCGTCGAGCACGACCTCTTCGGGAACGGAATCGTCCGGCCTGGGCAGTGAACCGGGGCGACGGCAAAGTGTCGCATACTGCAGGCCCTCCTGCGTGCGCGTGTGGTACCAGTAGCCATCGTCAAAGTAGGACACGGAGACGTCTGTCTGCTGGATGTGGCTCAACATCTCGCCGTAGAGGCCTTCACGCAGCGACGCAAGCGGGGCAAGGTTGGCCTCGGCATAGGAATTCTCCGCCTCAAGATAGGCGGTCACTTCGGGATCGTCTTTCTGGCGCAGCCAGGCGTAGTCGTCGGTGAGGGTGATGCCGTGGAGCTTCGTTTCTGTGTGTTCTTTGCGTGCGATTGGAGCGTTTAATTCGGACATGACTTCTCCAGTGTAGAGGCCGTGCCGCAGAGGATTCGGGCCCGAAAGAAGTCGCGTGCTGCGCTATCCAGGAACCATGCACAGCAGTCACCCTGGGTGGGAAGCCGCCGACCCCGCCCAATCACCGGCAAGCTGAAAGCTGAGGGCTGAGAGCGGCCTGTCGTCAAGCCCCTGCCGCCAAACATTTCCCTAACCCGCTCATTCCACTGCGCAAAAACCTCGCGCCGTTTTGCAGTTTAATTCCCTGAAACGCGCACAATAAAACTGTGCGCAATCCTCACTCCACCTCGATTCATCTCCGGCCCTGCCCCGGTACCCCCCACCCCCCCCTCCAATATTTTTCTTTTCCACAGAAAGCTTGCACAAAAATTCGACTTCGATATCCGACCCATTCAGTCCGAATCGCCTTCGTGCCTGCCGTCACGCTGACGCTCCCACGCGTCCGATAAAATCAACCTGAGGAACTCCAAACACAATGTCCCGTACAAAATTGATCGCTGCCAACTGGAAGATGTACAAGACGCCTTCTGAAGCCAAAGCCTTCGTCGACGCATTTCTGCCCCTCGTCGCCGGGCACACTCGCGACGAGATTGCCCTGTTTCCCTCGCCCGTCCTGCTGCCCACTGTGATTGCCGCCGCCAAGGGCTCCAACATCTCCGTCGGCTGCCAGAACATCCACTTCGCCGAGGAAGGCGCCTACACCGGCGAAACCTCCATCGGCCAGCTCAAGGCCATCGGCGGAACGCACACTCTCATCGGTCACTCCGAGCGCCGCCAGTACTTCGCGGAAACCGACGAGATCGTGAACAAGAAGCTCCACACGGCGCTCAAGCACGGCATCGTTCCCATCGTCTGCATCGGTGAGGTCCTCGCCGAGCGCGAAGCTGGCAAGACCGCCGAAGTCCTCAAGACCCAGGTCACAGGCGCCTTCGCCGGCATCACTGCGGAGATGGCCGCGCCGATCGTCATCGCGTATGAGCCGGTCTGGGCCATCGGAACCGGCAAGACCGCCACGCCTGAGATGGCGGTCGACGCGCACAAGATCGTCCGCGCGGAAGTCGCCCGTCTTCTCGGCGCCCCTGTCGCCGCGAAAATGCGCATCCTCTACGGCGGCAGCGTCAAGCCCGACAACGCCACCGCTCTCTGCGGCCAGGAAGAAATCGACGGCGCCCTCGTCGGCGGAGCCAGCCTCAAGCCCGACTCCTTCACCGCCATCGTCCAGTACTAGCCGGTCTTGCGCAGCCGCGCCGGTCCATCCCGCCGGCTGCGCATCGCTCACACCTTCGCGCGCACCTCGCCGTTCTGCACCTCCGCTTCAAACACCTGCACCTTCAAGCTCGCATCGTGCTCCGCCGCGCCCGTCCGCAGGTCATACGCGAACGCGTGCCATGGGCACACCACGCGCCCATCCTCCAGCACACCCTGCCCCAGCGGCCCGCCCTCGTGCGGACACACACCTTCCACAACGCAGACCGCGCCGCCCAGTCGCGCCACGCAGTAGGTCCGCCCCGCCGTCTCCACCTCCGCCACTTCGCCCTCCGGCGGCAGGTCCGCCTCCGCGCAAATCCTCATCCACTCCGTCATCGCCGCACCTCCGTCCACAACGGACTTTCATCCTATGCGCATCCGGCGCGTAGCATAAAGAGGTTCCGTCGTCTTCACACATCATGCCCCGCAAATCTCCAGCACCGCGCCCCGTCTCTGCAACCAGTCAACAGCCGCCGCTCATCTCCGCACGATGGCTGGCAACCTCCGTTGGACTCACCATCGCCGCCGCCGCCGTCTGCGCCTGGGCCGCGCTTTGCCTGCTCTTCTGGCAGGGCAGTTGGCAGTTGCTCTATCACCCCGCGGCAGCCATCACCCGCACACCCGCAGCCGCGAGCCTCTCCTTTGAATCCGTCGCGTTCGACCCCGACAACGCCGGCCAGCCGCAGCTCACCGCCTGGTGGATTCCTCAATCTCCGATCAGCGGTCGCGCCGCCATCTATCTCCACGGCGCGGACGGCAACCTGAGCAACACCGTCAATCTCCTGACACGCCTCCACGCCGCCGGCCTCAACGTCTTTGCCATCGACTACCGCGGCTACGGGCAATCCCACCAATCGCACCCATCCGAAACCAGTCTCCGCGAGGACGCCGACGCCGCCATCGCTTACCTCACCGCTACGCGCCACATCCCCGCAGCGTCCATCGTCCTCATCGGCAGCGGCCTCGGAGCCAATCTCGCACTCGAAGTCGCCGCCGCCCACCCCGAACTCGCTGGTGTCATCCTCGACCAGCCCATCGCCGCGCCCATGCAAGCCGTCTTCAGCGATGCCCGCGCGCGCCTCGTTCCCGCGCATGCTCTCGTCCACGATCGCTACGATCTCAACGCTGCCTCCGACCTTCATATCCCGACGCTCTGGCTTGAGACCGAAACCGGCTCCACGCAACAAGCACCCGATGCCTACGCGCAGATTCCTTCCCGCAAGATGCTCGTCTGGCTGCCCTCCGGCCCGGTTCAAGCTCATACCTTCGATGCGCCGCTTGCCCGCTGGATCGATTCACTCGGTCACTGACTCTGCGCGCAATCTGCTAAATTTCTCTCAAGATCAACATGCGCGACCTGCTCACTCGCTTCCTCTGCGCCGCCCTTGCCGCTGCCCTGCCCGCAGCCGCTGTCATCGCCCAACCCGCTGCTCCGCAGCCTGCCGCGCAGCCCGTCCAGCTCGACGTCGATCTCAATCAGCGCATCGCTCCCTTTACGCCCATCTACGCATGGTTCGGCTATGACGAAGCCAACTACACCACCATGCCCCACGGCCGCCAGCTTCTCCGCGAGCTGCACGACCTCGCGCCTGTTCCCGTGTACATTCGCGCCCACCACCTGCTCACCTCCGGTGATGGCAAGCCGGAGCTCAAATTCAGCTCCACGAACATCTACTCTGAAGACGCGCAGGGCCATCCGGTCTACAACTTCAACCTCCTCGACGGCATCTTCGACGCGTGGAAGGCCGCAGGCGTCCGCCCTCTCGTCGAGCTGGGCTTCATGCCGCGCGATCTCGCCGCCACCCTCCCCAACCGTCACGAGCCCTACCAGGTTCACTTCCCCGCCTCAACCATCTCCGGAGCCTCGAACAATCCGCCCAAGGACTACGCCCGCTGGCAGGAACTCTGCCGCGTGCTCACCGCGCATCTGGTTGAGCGCTACGGCCCCGACGAAGTCCTCCACTGGTACTTCGAAGTCTGGAACGAGCCTGACATCGACTACTGGCACTCCACGCCGGAGGATTACTTCCGCCTCTACGACTTCGCCGTCGCCGGAGTCCGCGCTGCGCTCCCCGGCGCGCGTGTCGGTGGCCCGGCCACCACAAGCCCGCGCAGTGACAAGGCCCGCGCTTTCCTACGCAGCTTTCTCGAACATGTGCAGGCAGGCCACAGCGCAGCCACCGGCGGCGCCATCCCGCTAGACTTCATCTCCTTCCACGCCAAAGGTTCGCCCACCATTCAGGGCACTACCGTCACCATGGGCCTCAATCGCGAGCTCTCCGACGTCGATCGTGGCTTCGCGCTCATCGCATCCTTTCCGCAGTTCCGCCATCTGCCCATCATCCTCAGCGAGGCCGACCCGGAAGGCTGCGCCGCCTGTTCCTCGCGAGACAACCCGGCGAATAACTACCGCAACGGCACGCTCTATCCCGCCTACACCGCCGCCGCACTCAAAGCTATCCTCGATCTGCGCGATCGCCACTCGGTCGACCTCATCTCCATGCTGAGCTGGTCCTTCGAGTTTGAAGAGCGCGATTACTTTGAAGGCTTCCGTTCGCTCGCCACCAACGGCATCGACAAACCCATCCTCAATCTCTTCCGCATGCTTGGCCTCATGTCCGGCGACCGCGTCCGCACCACCAGCACCGGCGCCGTCTCACTTGAGACACTCATGGCCACAGGCGTTCGCCAGTCGCCCGATGTGGACGCCCTCGCCACGCGCGACTCTCATGCAGCCGCCGTTCTCCTCTGGAACTACCACGACATCAACACACCGATGCCCGGCGCGCCTGTTTCAGTCACAGTTCATGGCATTCCCGCCGGCGTGCATCGCGTTCTGCTCCAGCACTATCGCATCGACGAGACGCACAGCAATGCCTACACCGCATGGCTCGCCATGGGCTCGCCGCAGCATCCTGACGCAACGCAGTACGCTCGCCTGCAAGCCGCCGGCCAGCTCGAATTGCTCACATCGCCGCAGTGGCTCGACATCCGCGACGGCACGATCACACTCACCACCAGCCTTCCGCACCAGTCCCTCTCGCTCCTCCGCCTCACCTGGCAGTAGTCCCGCATCCGCTCTGCGTCCATCGTGCGCACCGCATCATGTCACTACCCGACAAGCATCCTCGCCGCCCTGTATAGTGGGTGTGTTTGAAATTCTTTCCCATTCGAACTCTTCCGCTCAGAGGAATCCATGCGCCGTCGTGACGTGCTCAAACTTGCAGCGTTCAGCGCCGGATCGCTCGCCGGCCCCCTGTCCCACGCTTCCCCGCTCTCCGCCGAATCCGCAATGAATCACTCGACTCCACCCAAGCTCGACGCGCACATCCACCTCTTTGACACAGCGCGCCCCGGCGGCGTGCCGTGGCCTGAACAGACCGACACCGCACTCTACAAGCCCGCCCTGCCCGATCGCTATACGGCGCTCAGCGCTCCCTTCGGCATCGTCGGGGCCATCGCCGTTGAAGCCAGTCCGCTCGCCTCGGACAACGACTGGCTCCTCGGCGTGGCAGAGACAAATCCAATCATCGTCGGCATCGTGGGCGACCTCATCCCCGGCTCAGAAACATACCGCTATCAACTCGAGCGGCTCCACGAGAATCCCCTCTTCCTCGGCTATCGCTACGGCAATCTCTGGAGTCGCGATCTTTCCACCGACCTGAACAAGCCCGGCTTTCTCGCGGGACTCAAAGAACTTGCTCAGGCAAATCTGGTCTTTGAATCCGCCAATCCCGACCCGCGCCTGATCCACGCCCTTCTTGAGATCTCGGATCGCGTGCCCGGTCTCCGCATCGTCGTCGATCACCTGCCCAATGCGCAGGTGCCCACAGACCAAAGCGCGAAGCAGGCCTACTGGGATGACCTGCATCGCCTCGCCCAGAACCCGCGCCTCTTCGTCAAAATCTCTGAGATCCCCGTGGTTGCAGACGGCAAGCTGATCACCGCCGCTGCCTTCTATCGCGACCGTGTCGATGCGCTCTGGAATCTCTTTGGCGAAGATCGCGTTCTCTTCGGCAGCGACTGGCCCAACAGCGACCACGTCGCACCCTTTGCCGCCACGCTCCACATTGTCGAGGAGTACATCGCGCAAAAGACGCCGCAGGCCGCCGCAAAGTACTACGCGAAGAACTCGATGGCGGCCTACAAGTGGCATGCTCGAACGCCCGCCCAAGCCGCACTCTAGCGACAGACCATCGACAGAGGAAACCGATTTGCATCACGCCCAATCATTGACGCCTGCAGCACCAAGTGCGGACGACGCGACGCACAATGCCGCGCGCGATCGGGCAGTGGCTCTCGCGCTGCGCCGCCTCGCGCCGTTTCTGATGCTGATGTACGTCGTCTCATTTCTTGATCGCGCCAACATCAGCTTTGCCAAGCAGGCCATGCAGACCTCCGTCGGCATCACCGAACAGATCTACGCACTCGGCGCAGGTCTCTTCTTTCTCAGCTACTCGCTCTGCGGATTTCCCAGCAATCTCATCCTGCACAAAATCGGCGCCAAGGTCTGGATGGCTTTTCTTCTCGTCGCCTGGGGCATGGCCTCCATGTCCACCATGTTTGTCCGCGGCAGCCTGTCCTTTTACGTTCTCCGTTTGATCCTCGGCGTCATGGAAGCCGGCTTCTTCCCCGGCGCCATCCTGTTCCTCACGTACTGGTTTCCGGCGCGCGTCCGCGGTCAGATCCTTGGCTTCTTCTATGTTGCCGTTCCCATCTCGCTCATCATCGGCGGACCGCTCTCCGGCTATTTGCTCGACATGCATCCGCTCGGTGGCCTGCAAAACTGGCAATGGATGTTCCTTGTGGAAGGCTCCTTGGCCGTCGTGCTGGGCCTTGCTGCCTTGTGGTTTCTTGACGACAGGCCCGCCAGCGCCGCGTGGCTTCCGACTGAGGAAAAGCGTGCGCTCATCGACGCGCTGGCTCAGGAGGAAGCGCAGCGTCGTGCCACCGGCCCGTCCGATCTGCTGCCCATGCTCCGCGACCTTCGCGTCTTGCGCTTCGTGCTCATCTACTTCCTCATCCAGATGAGCACCTATGGCGCCATCTTCTATCTGCCCGCAGAAATCTCCGCGCTGCTGCACAAGCCCGCGGGCTTTGAAGTGGGCCTCGTCTCAGCTATCCCCTGGCTCTGCGCGCTCATCGCCACCTACTTTCTGCCTCTAACGGCGGACAAGCATCAAGCCCACCGCACCTACGCAGCTCTCACACTGCTCGTCGCCGGTTGCGCCAGCTTTGCATTCCCGTCGACCGGCCCCGTCCTCGGTCTCGTCGCGCTTTCGCTCGCCGTCTCCGGCTTTATCACAGTCCAGCCGCTCTTCTGGACGCTGCCCACCGCCTATCTCGCAGATCGCGCCGCTGCGGGCGGCATCGCCCTCATCGGCACAGGCAACCTCGGCGGGCTCGTCGCTCCCAATGTCAAAGTCTGGGCCGACACATTCTTCCACTCTTCTCGTGCCGGACTCTACGTCCTCGCCGCCTTCACGCTGCTCAATGCCGCTCTTATCGCCCGGACGAAAGACCAGCCCGCGCGCCCTTCTCCAACGCAACGGTGAGGCGCTTCCACTCTTCAAGGAGCACAGGTCATCATGGCCAACCCAAAAATTCGCGCAGTGCGCGCCTGGTTCGTGCAGGGCGGCGGCGCCGACTACCACGACCAGGGCAGCGGCCACTGGATTGACGACCACATCGCCACCCCCATGGCCAAGTACCCCGCCTATCGCGCCAGCCGCCAGTCCTTCGGGCTCAACGTCCTCGGCACGCTCGTCGTCGAAGTCGAAGCCGACAACGGCGTCACTGGCTTCGCCGTCTCCACCGGTGGCGAGCCCGCAGCCTGGATCGTCCAGCACCACCTGTCTCGCTTTCTCATCAGCGCAGACCCATCCGACATCGAGCGCATCTGGGACCAGATGTACCTCGCCACAATTTTTTACGGACGCAAAGGCCTCGTGCTCAACGCCATCAGTTGCGTCGATCTCGCCCTCTGGGACCTGCTCGGCAAGCTGAGAGATCTGCCGGTCTATCGCATGATTGGCGGCGCCGTCCGCGACGAGATCTGCTTCTACGCCACCGGCGCGCGCCCTGACCTCGCGCAGAAGATGGGCTTCATTGGCGGCAAGCTGCCCCTCCATCATGGGCCCGCCGAAGGCGAAGAGGGTCTGCACAAGAATCTTGCGCTGCTTGCCGAGATGCGCGCCCGCGTTGGTCCCGACTTCTGGCTCATGCTTGACTGCTGGATGAGTCTCGACCTCAACTACGCGGAACGCCTGGCCCACGCCGCCGCCGAACTCAACCTCAAGTGGATTGAAGAAGCCCTGCTGCCCGATGACTACTGGGGATATGCGGATCTCAAAAAGCGCGTCCCTCCCGGCATGCTCGTCACGACCGGCGAGCACGAAGCCGGACGCTGGGGCTTCCGCATGTTGTTGGAGATGGAGTGCGCCGATATTCTGCAGCCGGATGTAGGTTGGTGCGGCGGCCTTACCGAGCTGCTCAAAATCTCAGCGATGGCCGACGCGCGTGGCGTGCTCGTGGTGCCGCATGGTTCCAGCGTCTATAGCTACCACTTTTCCATCGCGCGCCACAACAGCCCGTTTGCAGAGTTCCTGATGATGGCCCCGCAGGCAGACAAGGTCATCCCCATGTTCTCGCCTCTGCTGCTCGATGAGCCTGTGCCTCAGAATGGACGGCTCAAGCTCCCCGATGCCCCGGGGTTTGGAGTGCGCCTCAATCCCGAGTGCACGCTTCGCGCAGTTGCAAGCCGATAGACGATGCGAAGGTCTGCAGCGCAGCGGCCCGGCTGCACGAGATCCGGGCCGCGGCGCTGATCCTCTGTCTTACTGCGTCACGCTGAATTCCGCGTGCAGGCTTGCTGTTGAATCGCCGCCTGCCCACACGTCGAACATCGACGGCTCCACAACCCACTCCTTCGACTGGGGGCTCCAGAACTGGAGCTCATCCTTGCCGAGCGAAAATTTCAAAGTCTTCGTCTCGCCCGGTTGCAGCGCAATCCGCTCAAACCCCTTGAGCTGCCGAACCGGCCTGGACGCAGAACCGTACCGTTGATGGATGTAGACCTGCGCAACCGCATCGCCCGCCACGGAGCCTGTGTTCGTCACATTCACGCTCACCTCATTGCTTCCGTCGGTCGCGATACTGTTCTTGCTGAGGCGGAGATCCGAATACTTGAACGTGGTGTAGCTCAGTCCATAGCCAAAGGGATACAGCGGCTTCGAGCTGATGTCCCAGTAGCGCGATGTGAAGCCGGGCCGATCTTCCGGTTCGTGCGTCAAATTATGGTTATAGAAAAGCGGCTCTGCGCCTGCCGTTTGCGGCCAGCTCACCGGGAGCTTTCCGCCGGGGTTCACGTCGCCAAAAAGCACGTCGGCCACGGCGTTGCCGCCTTCCGTACCCGAATACCACGCTTCCAGGATGGCCGGCACATGCTCCGATGCCCATCGAATATCGAGCGGCCGCCCATTTTCCAGCACGAGCACCACAGGCTTTCCGGTCGAAACAGCCGCTTCGAGAAGCTGCTGCTGGATGCCGGGCAGATCAAGGGTTGCACGCGAAGCCGCTTCGCTGCTCATGCCGGCAGTCTCACCCATCACGGCAATCACCAAATCGGCATCTTCCGCTGCCGCCTTCGTCTTCGCAATCCAATCGGCGGTTTCCGCGGCGGTAGGTGGAGGAGTCATCTTCCTGCCGGCCATTTGATCGAGAAGACCAGGATAAATACGCGAAGGTACAGGTCCGGAAACGAGCGTGACCTCTGCATTGGGGCCAAGCTTGTCCTTGATTCCCGCGTACACCGAAACGGGATGGCTCTTGCTCCCCTGACCAAACAGGCCTTCGACAGTCCATCCACCCTCGATGTCGCGGGTGGAATCTGCAAGAGGACCAATCACGGCAATCTTCTTCAACCCCTTCGACAGAGGTAACGCATGATTTTCATTGCGAAGCAGAACCATCGACCGGGCTGCCACTTTACGCTCGAGCGTCAGTCCCTCAGGCCTGGTCAGCATGGCATCCACCTTCGATTCGTCCACATACGGATGCTCGAAGAGTTCGAGATCGTACTTGGCTTCGAGAATCGGCAGCACCATCGAATCCAGGTAAGACTCGCTCACCTTTCCATCCTTCACGAGCTGTGCCAGATGCTGCGAGTAGGTCAGGCTCGCCATGTCCATGTTCAGACCAGCGGTGATGGCCTTGTAGGCCGCGTCCTCTCCGTCCTTCGCATACCCGTGCGTGACCAGGCTGCCCACGGCAAACGCGTCGGAGAGCACGATTCCCTGAAAGCCCCAGTCCTTCCGCAAGACGTCTGTGAGCAGCCAGTGGTTCCCGCTCGCGGGCACGTCGTTCAGGTCCATGTAGGCGCTCATAAACGCGCCCGCACCGGCCTGCTCCGCCGCGTGGAACGGCACGAGATAGACGTTGTGCATCAGCTCTTCCGGCACATAGGACGAGTCGTAGTCGCGTCCGCCGTCGGCCGCGCCGTAGCCAGCAAAGTGCTTCACACAGACCAGTACGCTGTCCGGCCCAAGCTGCTTTCCCTGAAATCCATGCACCTGCGCCCGCGCCATCGCAGCGCCCAGATACGGATCCTCACCCGCGCCCTCGACAATGCGGCCCCAGCGGGCATCGTGCGCAATGTCAACCATCGGCGTGAACGTCCATTCGATGCCTGCCGCGCGCGCGTCCTGTGCCGCCAGATGCTGCGCCTGCTCTTCGACGGATGGATCCCAGGAGGAGGCCATTGCCAGCGGCACAGGAAAGACCGTGCGATAGCCGTGAATCACATCGAATCCAAAGAGAATCGGAATGTGCAACCGGGATTTCTCCAGAGCAATATGCTGCAGCCGATTGATCTCCTTCGAGTCGCTGAGCCAGAGGATGGAGCCGACGCCGCCCCTGGCAATCAGCTCGTCCGGCTTCTTGCCGCCGAGACCCGGCATGACAATGCCGGAAGACTCATTGAGCTGGCCCACTTTCTCGTCGAGGGTCATCTGCTTTAGAAGCGCCTGAGCCTTCTGCTCCGCCTCTGGGCTGTAGAGGCGAGTCTGGGCGCTGGCCGCAGAGCCGGCTGCAACCACAAGTGCGGCGCCAATTACGGCGAATACGAGTGCCTTCTTGGAATGCATGGTTCCTGTCCTCACAAATTCAAAAACATACTGCGCGTCATCGAGCACATTCTGGAGCTGCCGCGGATTGGACCTCAATAGATCACCTTCATCGAAAATTGAACCTGTCTTGAAGTTCCTGCTGTCTTGCTGATGAATCCGAATCCCGAGCCTGTCAGCACATTGGCTGGCAGACCCATATTCACGATGTTGAAGAGGTTGAAGAGCTCGGCCCGAAACTGCAGATCCATCCGCTCCGTCCCGCTCTTCCGATGTCCGAAAGCCGTGTCTTTGATGAAAGCAAAGTCGAAATCATAGTACGCCGGTCCGCGCAACGTGTTGCGGCCCAGCGTGCCAAGCCTCCCCTGGTTCGGCCCGGACCCTCCCGCGATGTGAATCGGTATCGAAAAGTAGTCGGCTGCGTTGCTCGCTCCCTGGCCAAAGTAGTCCTCGCGCACCTTGCGCGCCGTTGAGAGCTGCGGCTTTGCAATCTGGTCCGGGCGATCCACGCCATTTTCCCCATACCCTGTCTGCTGGATTCCCGAGTACACCGTGAATGGCAGACCGGAGCTGATGCTCGAGATGCTCAGCATCTCCCATCCATCGGTGATTGTCCGGCTTATTCCATGCAGAAACGGCGCCTGCGCCACATGCATATCCTGCGCAAGGCTCAGGGCGAATGAATGCGTCACGTCAAAGTTCGACGGCCCTTTCTCAGGATGCGTATCGAATGGATTCTGTGAAGCACCCGATGTCGTTGCGCCGGTCGAGCCCGTTCCACCCAGCACGACGCTGGTATCGTCCAGCGACTTGCTCCAGGTGTAACTCGCCTGCAAAGCAGGTCCTCCATGCGGCACGGTTCCTGAGAGTGACGTCTGCAGCGCGTGATAGCTCGAGTGCGCGTCATCGGTAATCACATTCTCCACACCGAAACCGCCGATCACATTGCCACTGCTGTCAAACTGGGTCTGCGGCGCAAAGCCCGGGCTCGCGCCCGGATATGCGTTGGGAAAGCTGTAGCGCGGCAGCTTTTCCGCCGCTGTTCCCACATAGCTCGCGTCGCCGGTCAGGTTGCCAAACTTGCGCTCCACTCCCATCGTCCACGTGTAAAGAGTCGCGTCTCCAAACTTCGCATCAATGCCCGACAGGTTTAACGCGCTCACCGTGCTGCTGTGCGTCAACACCGCAAGATCCTTCTCGTAGCGGTCCACATCCATAATCGTGTTCGCGGGAACGGACGTCGCGCTACCGGCGGCAAAAATGTCCGTGCCGGTCGGCGTGTACACATGCGGCAGTTCCTGCGGGTTGATCTGGAATCCATATGGGATCGGCACCGTCGCTGACGCCACCTGACGCGGATAGAACACGTACGGCGTCGAACCCGTCAGGAAGTTGTCCTGCCAGATATTCGGCGGAATCACCGTAATCGCGCCGCCCGCATGCACGGTCATCTTGCTGCTCGCCTGCCATGTGCCCTGCACGCGCGGCCCCCATCCGTTCAAAGTCGTGCTGTAACCCGGCTGCGGATTGATGACGTACTGTTGCGCTCCGTTGATTGTGCGGAATGCCGCCGTGCGATGCGCGCGTTCTTTGATCGGCGTGTAGTACTCCCAGCGCAACCCGTAGTCGAGCGTGAAGACGGGAGTAATCTTCCACGTATCCTGCACCCACGCGTTGTAGTTCTCGCGATTGATCGCGGCCGGACCAATATGCTGCCCGCCAGATGTGTACGGCGGCGCCAGTGCGACGGAATACACAAATGAGCTTCCCGATAAAAATGCCGACAGCGTATCCGGCAGTGGCTGGCCCACACCAATATCATGCGTGCCGCTCGCCGAAGGAATCGCCTCGGTCGCATACGCCGTTCCGCCGCCAAAGTCGTACTCTCCGTCTGGACTCATGCCGAAATAGGTCGTATCGCGATTGAGGCGCGCCTCAAAGCCGGCCTTCCAAACATGCCCGCCACGCGTGTAGGTAATGTCCTGGTGGCCTTCAAAGAGATTTCCATACGCCTGCATCACCGACCCGCCTGGTGCATTGAAACCCTCAAATAACCCATCATTGAACTTCACCGCCGGGTCGGTATAGTCCGTCGTGGGAAAGCCCGGCGTAGACCGGTTGACGCTGAACAGCGACTGCGCCACAAGCCGCGGCGAGATCGTTCGCGTGTAACTCACCATGAAATTGCGCTGGTGGTCGATATACTCCACGCCAAACGCAGGATCCACTGCCGTCTGGTCCGGGTTCGTCGTCGGGCCCGTCAGGTTATCCCAGTTGAACCGCGTAAAGAACTGGTCCTTGGGGGAAAACGTATGGTCAATGCGAAGCGAAAATTGGTTCGCATTCGTCGTCACCGATGAAGGCGTCGCATAAGTGCGCGCGCCATAGGCTCCAGTGGCAAGGTTGGCCTTTGGATACCGCGCCAGAATCGCGGCGATGCTCTGCGGCACCGGCACGTTGAGCGTGTCCGTCGAGCCGTCAGCATACGTCACTACATCCACGCCCGCTCGCTCCTGCGCAGTGGGCACCGGCATCACCTGCGTGGTTCCAAGCACTTGCCGAAATCCCTGATACTGCCCGAAGTAAAAGGTGCGCTTGCGCCCGTCATACAAGTGCGGCACATAAATCGGACCGCCATTTGTAAATCCAAATTCATTGCGCCGGAACGGAGGAATGCGTCCCGGATACGCTGGCGTCGGATGATCAAAGTAGTTGCGCGCATCGAGCGCCGAATTGCGTAAAAACTCAAAGAACGATCCGTGAAAGCCGCTCGCACCCGACCGCGTGACGATATTCGTATAGCCCGATGCGCCGCGCCCAATCTCCGCCGGCATCCAGCCGGAGCTCGATTGCAAATCCTGAATCGCGTCCACATTGAAATTCGTAAACGTGCTTCCGCCCATCTCCGGATCGCTCACGTCGGCGCCGTCCATCGCAAACGTCGCCTCCACGCCGCGCTGCCCGTCAATGGCAAACTGCGCCGTGAAGTTCGTCGCCCCGTTCGTATCCGTCATGGTGCCCGCCGCCAGCAGCAGCAGCGTGCTGAAGTCGCGCCCATTCAGCGGCAGCGAGCTCACCGCCTGGCCCGTCAGTTGCTCTCCGCCCGTCGCCGCCTCTGACTCGCTCTTCATCGCCGTCACTGCGATCTCGCCGCGGCTCGAAAGAGTGAGGACGGCAGCCTGAGTCGCCGCAGCCAATTCCACCTCCTGCGCGCTCTCCGTCGTCTTTCCGTTCGCTTCCACAAGCAGCCGGTACTGGCCTGGCGGCAAGGGCTTCAGTTGGAAGCTGCCGTCCGGCTTGGTCGTCTCGTGCGCGCTCGCTTTCTCACCCCTCAGCTCCACCTTCGCTGCTGCAATTGGCGCGCCACCGGCATCCCGCAGCACGCCGCGCCACACCACATCGCCCGTCTGCTGCGCCGCGAGCGAAACCCCGCTGATGACCACCAAAAGAAGACACAGCATCGTGATGCTGTGCATTCCCCACGCAATCCTCCCCGGTTGACACTCCCACTCGCTGCGAATCCCCTTGCTTGCTTGCTCTCGTGCCACGTCGCTCCTCAATCGATGCCCTCGCTCAACACAATCAATCTGTTCTGCCAGCAGATTCCATGCGGCCCGGCGCTCTGCTTCAGATAGAAATGTCCTGCATGTTCTTCCGGTCCGCATCCTCTGTTCTATCAAGGCAGACCCCACCCTGGAATGGACTATTCGTTCCATCCCTGGAATCCCATCCCGGCAAACAAACGAAGAGCAGCGATACACCCCACGCAATGCCACTTGCGCGCGCTCTTCAACGGATCTGAAGATGCCCCGCGAGCGGCGTGTTGTCTGAGGAAGGCCCGACAACGACTTCATACTCGCCGGGCGTAAGATTCCAGCCGTTCTTCCCCTCATCGAAGGTCTCGATCACCCTCGGATCGATCGCAA
Organism: Acidobacteriota bacterium; assembly: GCA_028873155.1. Classification (GTDB taxonomy): domain Bacteria; phylum Acidobacteriota; class Terriglobia; order Terriglobales; family Acidobacteriaceae; genus Telmatobacter. The sequence continues at coordinate 4,085 of JAGWML010000026.1, read as the reverse complement.
CCGTAACGCTCTCCGACGCCCCAGGCGCCAGTGTCACGCGCGCCCATCCTGCCAGGCGCTTGTAGGATTCATCCGCTCCCTTGGGAAGCCGTGCATACACCTCCGCAATCTCGGTGCCAGCCCGTTTGCCCGTGTTCTTCACGGTAAAGCGTGCGGTCTTCGTTGCGGAGTCTATGCTCAAGCCGGAATAGGCATACGTCGTATAAGACAATCCGAACCCAAAGGCAAACAGCGTCTGCTTGTGCTGCGCTTCATACCACTTGTAGCCCACTTCGGGCCCCTCGTCATACTGCACGGCAAAGCTTGCGGCTTGCGCAGGCAGGTGTGCGGAGTCCGTGAATTGCACAGCGGCCGCAGGCGGCTCCGGCGCGATCACCGGACGCGGCAGATCACTTTCACTCTTCGGGAACGTCATCGCCAGCTTACCTTCCGGATTCACAGCTCCGACCAGCACATTCGCCAGCGCCGTATGCCCCGCGCTCCCCGCGTACCACGCCTCCACTACGCCCTCTACCTTGTCGAGCCAGGGCATGGTCACCGCTGTGCCGGTCTCCAGCACCACAACGGTGTGCGGATTCGCTGCTGCGACCTTCTCAATCAATGCGTCCTGTTGGTCAGGCAAAGAAAGGTTTGGCAGATCCATGCCCTCTGACTCCCACTGAGACGCAAACACAATCGCCAGATCCGCTCCCTTCGCCACACTCGCTGCGGCGTCCGGGTCAGTACCTGCATTGAAGTCGATCTTCGTGTCCGGCAGTTTCGCCCGCAGCGCCTTCAGCGGCGAAGTCGGGAACCAGACATGCATCTGCCACGCGGTCGCGCCTTTGCCCGGAGGCAGAATGGCGTTCCCGCCCGGCGGATCCACCTGCGCCGAACCGCCGCCGGAGAGCATGCCGACATCCGCATGTCCGCCGATGATGGCGATGCTGTGGACTCGCGATGGATCAATGGGAAGGACCGCATGGTCGTTCTTCAACAGAACGATGCTCTTCTCTTCCACATGCTGCGCCACTTCCAGCCCCTTCACCACATCCACCACGCTGGTCTGCGGCGGATTGTCGACCAGCCCCGAAAGAAACTCGGCATACAGCACTCTGCGGGCGTGATCGTCAATCTCTGACATTGGCACTCTGCCCGCTGCGACCGCATCCTTCAGCTTCGCGCCGAAGAAGTCTGCCATCGGCTGCTCCTGGTCGAGACCGGCTGCGGACGCCTTCTCTGTGCTGTGCGTGCCGCCCCAATCCGACATCACAAATCCTTTGAAGCCCCAGTCCTTCTTCAGCACATCCGTCAGCGTATAGCTGTTCTCGCAGGCAAAGTCCCCGTTAATCCGGTTGTAGGCGCACATCACAGCGCCCGGATTCGCGATACCGATGGCAATGTGAAATGCCAGAAGATCCGACTCCTGCATCGCCCGCCTGGACGCGATGGCATTGATGAAGCCGCGGCCAGTCTCCTGGTCGTTCATCGCATAGTGCTTGATGTCGCCGACGATGTGCTGCGCCTGCTCGCACTTCATCATGTTGCCGTCCATGGTCCCGGCCAGCAGCGGATCTTCACCTGCATATTCAAACGTTCGGCCGTTCCTGGGGTCGCGCGTCAGATTCACTCCGCCGCCCAGCGTCACGTCAAAGCCCTGCGCCCGCAGTTCGCTGCCGATCACCGTGCCATACGCGCAGGCCGATTCCGGATCCCAGCTCGATGCCGCTCCCACGTTTGAAGGCAGCGCCGTCGAGTACCGGCCATTCTCGCCGCTCGAACGCACGCCGTAGGCCGCATCGGAAAGGATGAGCGGCGGAATGCCGAGCCGCTGGACACCCTCAACGTATCCTGCCCCGCCGTTCGTCAAGGGCGTAAGGGGCATGGTCCACGCTGGGTTATGTGCCATCCCATTCCCATGCGCGAGGGCCAGCTTTTCTTCGAGCGTCATCTGCTGGAGCACCATCTCGGCGCGTGCTTCCGGCGAAAGCTGGGAATTCATCCATGGACGGTCCGAACTCTGCGCCGTCAGCGCGTTCGTGCCGAAGGTGATTCCGATGACTGGGAGGAGAGAGAAAACAAGGAAAGAGGCAAGGCTGCGATTCTGCATAGTTCTCCGTCAATCCTCGGCTGTGGGCCGAGGCGTACCTTCTCATGACCCGGCCGACAGGACCGAACCAACTCAAGGTGCGATGATCGGCTGCAGTATCGAACGGTGCGCGGCCTTCAGAAAAGGCTCATCGGGTAAAAGCCCGATGAAATCCATCTAACCTTCATTGAATGTTGCGCTTGCTACGGACCAAAAATGAAGCGGATAACCAAGTATCATACATGTCATTCTTCTCCTGTCCGACCCGCTGGCGCCGATGCCAATCACCCATGGATGGGCGGGATGGATATGAGATCCAGCCTCATAAACCTTGAGGATTCAATCCTGGGGACGATGGGTTGGGTCGGTTGGAAACTCTTTCGTCAACCCCATCCCGCCAGATTATTTTCTAACTCACTCATTCCATTCGCAATTTTCCCCGCGCCGTTTTGCAGTCTAATTCCCCTCAAACGCGCACAATAGAACCATGCCGCAGTCCTCGTCCAATTCGCGCCGCGCCTGTTGCACACCGCCCGCCGCAGTGTCAGCTGTGTCGCCGGTCCGTGCCGGATCGATAAATAAATACCCACCCCCCCTCTTGGAGAATTTGCGGTTTTCCACAGAGAGCGTGCGCAAAAGCCCAAAGTCGAATTCGCCATCTATTCGCTTTTCGATAGCCGCTCACCCTGCCGGTGACCCGGTCCATCCCTTCAACGCCCGTAACGGGCCATCACCTGCGCGTGAGCCAGCACATGGCCATGCATCGCCGTCTCCACCTGCCCGCGCGTCGCGCCTGGGTCAACCACCAGCATCGAGTCCAACGCGTAGAGGTCAAAGAAGTACCTGTGCGCGGGCCCCTTGGGCGGGCACGGCCCGCCGTAGCCAATGCGTCCGAAGTCATTGCGCCCCTGACGGCTGCCGTCAGCAAGTTGCGGCTGCGGTGGCACTCCGGCCACCAGGCTGTGCCGCGCCGACGGCACGTCAAACAGCACCCAGTGCGTCCATGTCCCTGCGGGCGCATCCGGATCGGTCATCAGCAGCGCCAGGCTCCTCGTTCCTTCCGGCAGCGCGGTCCAGCTTATCTGCGGGGAGCGGTCCGCCCCGTCACAGGTGTGCTCCACCGGAACATGTCCATCCTGCAAGCTCGGAATCTTCAGTTCCATTGCGATTCCTCCCGCGGCAGTTGCCCGCGTAGGCCAGCCTGCCAGCAGCAGCAGGCACACGAGCGCCACGGCACCGCGTGCCGGTCTGCGCAGGCTTTGCCTTACATTCAGTTGGGTTGATTGCAAAGAGGCATGCATGAGCCTCCTTCCTGCGCCGGTGCACAGGCGCTGACCAAGGCTCTTCGTTCGCACATCATGGCTCCGGCCGCCGCACCAATGCAGTGACGGCTGCCGCTCTTGCCCAGTCTACTTCGGCCGCTCCAGTTCCAGCAGCTCCCGCGTCCGCACCCACGTATTCCCGGCCATGCGTCCCACCGCGGCCAGGCCCGCCGCGTCCACATGGAAATTCTCTACCAAATCCGCTCGCACATGGAAGCGCAAAACCTCGCCCAGCACAATCACTCCCGCGCCCGGCACGTTGCCCGTGTAAATCACCTGCAGCAGCCTGCACTCCATCTGCGCAGGCGACTCCGCCACGCGCGGCGGCCGCACCGCGTCGCTCTTGAGCGGTGTCAGCCCCGCCAGTTTGAACTCATCCACATCCGGGGCCACTTCCGCAGCCGTCGCGTTCGCTGCGCCAGCCAGCGCCTCGCTCACCACGTTCACCACAAACTCGCCCGTCTGCTCCACATTGTGCAGCGTGTCCTTGCGATGCCCCGTTGCACCTTCGCTGGCGCGGCGCAGCGTGGGACAGAACAGCAGCGTCGGCGGCGTCGAGCCTACGCCGGTGAAAAAGCTGAACGGAGCCAGGTTCACGTTTCCCTGCTCATCCACCGTGGACACCAGAGCCACCGGCCGCGGTACTATCAGCCCGCTCATCAACTTGTAACTGTCCCGCGCCGCGCACTCCGCAG
>JAGWML010000253.1 GCA_028873155.1 Acidobacteriota bacterium | reverse complement strand
GGCTGCAGGTGGCTGAGACGGCGTGGACCGTGCGGAGTCAGGTCCGTGCAGCGCTCGTGGACCTGTTGTTCGCCGAGAAGGGAGCCGCGGCGCTGCGGGAACAAGAGGCTCTGCAAACCAAATATGCGGATCTGCTTGAAGCCCGTTTTCGGGCGGGTGAAATTCCGCTGCCCGATGTCACCGCAGCGCGCATCGATCTCGCCAATCTGCGCCAGGCGCTTCGCGCGGCCGAGGGACAGATTGGGACTGCGCGCGCTGCCCTCGCCGCGGCAGTTGGCGTTCCTGCGAGTGGCCTCGACGGCAAGTCTGTGACCTGGGCCGATGCCGAGCAACCGCCGGTACCAGCAGCCTTACCTCCTCATACCGTCCGGACAGCGGCGGTCGAAAACCGGCTTGACGTGCTGCACGCGCTGGCGCAATACGAGGCGGCGCAATCCAGACTGCAACTCGAGGTAGCGCGGCAATACCCCGATATCGATCTAGGACCCGGCTACGCCTTCGAAGAGGGCACACACCTGATCTCACTCCAGTTGGGAATGATGTTACCGCTGCGGAATCAGAACCAGGGTCCGATCGCTGAAGCGGAGGCGCAACGCAAAGCCGCGGCTGCACAACTGCTCGCCACGCAAAGCGTCGTGATCGCGCAAACCGACAAAGCGCTCGCGCAATACGAGGCCGCCTATTCAGTTCTCGAACAAGCGCGGCGCACGGTGGCGCAAGCGGAGGCGCAGCGCCGGACCGCGGAGCAATGGCTCAAGTCGGGAGAGGCAGATCAATTGACCGTGGTTTCGGCAGATGTGCAGGAGAAGACCGCGGAACGCGCGTGCCTGGACGCTCTCGATCAAGCTGAAACCGCCCTCGGTTCGCTCGAAAACGCATTAGAGCGACCAATCGCTCCCGGAACGGCGCCCGCGTTGCCGAAGAAAGCACCAAGGTAGGAGGAATCTTTCGATGAAACCATTTCTGCGCATCCTTATTGTCTGTTTGATTGTTGCCGGCGTCGCCGGCGGATTGGTTTGGGGATTCCTTGCCGGGCGCTCCGAGCAAGCGGCGGAGGCGAAGAACGACACCCCCGTTGAAGCGCCCTCACGCGCTGCTTCGGAAGGCGGCAAGACCGTTCTCACCTTCGACCAGCAAGCCCAGCACGCCAATGGCATCGCGGTTTCGACGCTCGCGACAGACCGACGCAGTGCGGAAGTCGAAGCCAATGGCGTCGTCTTGCAGTTACAGCCGCTGCTCGACCTGAAGACCAGCTACAACTCCGCGCAGATGGACATCGTCAAAGCGCGCGCCGCCGCGCAGGCATCACAGGCCGAGTATCAGCGCCTGCAACAGCTGAACCAGGGAGGCCAGAACGTCTCGGAGAAGTCGGTGGAGGCAGCGCGCGCAACTGCGGAAAGCGATGCGGCAGTGCTGCAGAATGCAGAGCAATCGCTGGTCGTACTCAAGAGTTCGATGCCACTGCACTGGGGAGTTCAAGTGGCAGAGTGGCTCAAACAAGGCTCGCCGCAACTCGATGCATTGCTGACGCAACGCATGGTTCTGCTGCAAGTGACGGCAGTAAATACAGGCGGTTCGACAGCGCCCGACAAGGCGACGGTACAACTGCCGGACGGCGCTCATGCATCGGCCCGCCTGATCTCGACTCTTCCCCAGGTAGACCCTCGTTTGCAGGCGCCGAGCTTTCTCTACACGGTCTCCGCGCATCCGGGCCTGATTCCCGGGATGAACCTTCCTGTCTTTCTGCCTGCAGGGCCAGCGCGGAATGGCGCCATAGTGCCGTACAGAGCGGTGGTGTGGTGGCAGGGCCGTGCCTGGTGCTATGTGGAGGAATCGCCGGGAAAGTTCACGCGGGAAGAGGTCTCCACCGCAAACCCTGCGCCCGCTGGATGGTTCGCCAGCGAAGGCATCACCCCAGGCGCGCGGGTGGTCACAGCGGGCGCGCAGACACTGCTCTCTGAGGAGTTCCGCTCCCAGATTCAAGCCGACCAGGATTGATGGAAGCGAAAGGGGAAAAGTCACATGCTCAATGCCATTGTTCATTTTTCGCTTCGGTTCCGCGGTGTCGTCTTGGCGCTCGCGCTGGCGTTTCTCGGCTACGGAATCTACTCACTCACGCAAGCCAGATTCAGTGTCTTTCCTGAATTTGCTCCTCCTTTCATCACCATCCAGACCGAGTCTCCGGGGCTTTCGCCGGAACAGGTGGAACTGCTGGTAACGCAGCCGGTGGAGAATGCCGTCAATGGCGTAACCGGCATTGACTCGCTGCGCTCGAGTTCTATCCAGGGCCTGTCTGTCATTACCGTGGTCTTCCGCGCCGACAGCGACATTTATCGAGACCGCCAACTCGTCACCGAGCGCTTGTCAACCGTATCCGGACAATTGCCGCAAGGTGTCCATGCGCCCGCCATGACGCCGCTTCAGTCCACCACCGGGACGGTGCTGGTGATGGGCCTGACCTCGGACCGGCGATCCCTGATGGACTTGCGCACAGTTGCCGACTGGACGCTCAAGCCGAGGCTGCTGGCAGTTCCCGGCGTGGCGAACGTCGTCGTGTTTGGCGGCGAGGTGAGGCAGCTACAGGTGCAGTTTCTTCCGGAGAAGCTAATGCGGTACGGCCTCTCGCTCGATGACGTCATCGTCGGTGCGCAAAAAGCGACCGCGGTTCTGGGTGCGGGATTTGTGGAGGATGGAAATCAGCGTCTGATCCTTCGCCCCGAGGGCCAGCCCGTAACAGCAGAGCAGATCGCATCGACGGTGCTGGTGCGCCAGAACGGCGCCAACGTCACGCTCGGCCAGGTGGCCGATGTGCGCGATGGCGCGGCGCCTCCGTTCGGAGCGGCGCTGGTCAATGGCAAGCAGGGCGTCATTCTCAATATCAATGCGCAGTACGGCGCCAACATCATCGAGGTTACCCAGAAGGTCGAACAAGCGCTCCACGATCTCAATCCCGCTCTTCAGCGCGAGGGCATCGAGATGCAGCCTGACCTCTTCCGGCCGGTCAACTTCATCAATACCTCCATTCGCAACATCCGCAACTCGCTCCTGTTGGGCGCGGCGCTCGTCATTGTGGTCCTGTTCCTGTTTCTCTTCGACCTGCGCACCGCGGCGATCTCCTGCACCGCCATTCCGCTATCTCTGCTCGCTTCCATCACCATCATGAACAAAATGGGCTTTGCACTGAACACCATGACGCTCGGTGGGCTTGCCATCGCCATTGGTGAGGTGGTCGATGACGCCGTGATCGACGTCGAGAATATCCTGCGGCGCTTACGCCAAAACACGACGAGCGAGAACCCACGGCCGGTGTTCGACGTTGTGCTCAGTGCTTCGCTCGAAGTGCGCAGTGCAGTGGTCTACGCCACGTTTGCGGTGGCGTTAATCTTCATGCCCATTCTCACGCTCTCGGGGCTCGCGGGAAGAATCTTCGCGCCTCTCGGGATCGCCTACATCCTATCCATTCTCGCGTCCCTTCTAGTCGCGCTTACAGTCACGCCGGCTCTCTCGATGATTCTGCTGACGCATCGCAAGCTACGCGCCGAGGAGCCCGCACTCGTGCACTGGCTGCGGGCGCGCTACATCTCGGTTCTCGAACAAATTGAGCGCGCGCCGGCTCTGGTGATTGGCTTGGCGGTCGCGGCAACAGGATGCGGCCTCGCGACCTTGCCGTTCTTCAGTACCAGTTTTCTCCCCGAACT
>JAGWML010000252.1 GCA_028873155.1 Acidobacteriota bacterium | reverse complement strand
ATCACCCGCGAGCAGGCGCTCGAATACTTCGCATCTCCCGATCTCATTGGCCTCGGCATGGAAGCCGATTCCGTGCGCCGCCGTCTGCACCCCGAGCAGGTGGTCACCTACATCATCGACCGCAACATCAACTACACCAACTTCTGCACTGAGTACTGCACCTTCTGCGCCTTCTACCGCCCGCTTAAGGGACCCAAGGCCAGCGAGGGCTACATCCTCGATTTCGAAACCATCTACCAGAAGATTGCCGAAACGGTCGAAATGGGCGGCACCGGCGTTCTGATGCAGGGCGGCATTCATCCCGATCTTAAAATTGACTGGTTCGAGCGCCTCTTCACCGGAATCAAGCAGCGCTTCCCGCAAATCTGGCTCCATTGCCTCTCCGCGTCGGAAGTGCTGGCAATTGCCGAGTACTCCGAGCTCGATCTGCGCACTACCATTGCTCGCCTTCGCGATGCCGGCCTTGATTCCATCCCTGGCGGCGGAGCCGAAATTCTCGATGACGATGTGCGTAAACGCATCGCGCGCCTTAAGTGCCGTACAGAGGACTGGGTCAACGTCCATCGTACCGCGCACAAGCTTGGCATGCGCACAACGGCAACCATGATGTTCGGCGTCGGTGAAACCATGGACCAGCGCGTCAACCACTTTGAGGTTGTCCGTAACCTTCAGGAAGAAACTGGCGGGTTCACGGCCTTCATTCCCTGGAGCTTCCAGCCGAAATACACCGCACTCGGTGGCCGCGGCTGGGACGAAGCGACCAGCGTGGAATATCTCAAGACGCTCGCCATCTCGCGCCTCTATCTCGACAACATTGAGAACGTACAGGCCTCATGGGTTACGCAGGGCCTCAAGGTGCTCGAACTCGGCCTCCACTTCGGCGGCAACGATGTAGGCTCCGTCATGCTTGAAGAAAACGTCGTCAAGGCCGCCGGCACCAGCAACTGCACCACCGAGGAAGAGCTCCGCCGCATCATCCGCGACGCCGGCTTCAAACCCGTCCAGCGCGACACCCTCTACCGCACCATGTTCCTCAACTAGCTTGCATTTGCCGAATGCGAAGGGTGCGGGCTTCAGCCCGCGCGAAAAAACTCATCCTTGATTTGAGCTTGTCATCCTTCTATGAAAAAGGCCGCACCTGTCCATTGATATTTGCGAATAGTTGCCGACAGACTTCTATTCGTGCTCATGGCACACAAGGGTGATTCGAATCCCGGCCGCTCCATCTGAGAAGGCCCTTCCGGGGACTTGCTTATTCCTGGTGGACATAGGATGAGCGAGCTGGCCGGGTTCTCCTTGCAACCGTCGCAAATACCTTCTGCCCGTAGCCGTAGTCGTGGCTGTGGGAAAGTGGGAAGCGGTTTTCAGCTTTCCACTTTTCCATGGCCTGCTTTCAGCCGCGGGTGAACAACTCCTCGTCGTAACACACTCCGTGATGCAGCAGCGCCCACACCACGGTCAACAGCTTCCGTGCCAGAGCTATCTTGGCCACCTGCGCGGGTTTTCGCTGCCGCAAGCCCGTATAGTAACTCCGCGCCCCGGGCGAGCACCGCGCCGCCACCTGCGCCACCTGCAGCATGATCCAGCGCAGCGTATTCGATCCCTGATGTGTGATCCCGCCCCGCTTCCGCTTGCCCGCCGACTCCCGCACCACCGGCGTCAATCCCGCATAGCTGGCCAGCGCCCGCTTGTTCCCGAACCGCTTCACATCGCCCAACTCGGCCAGAATCACCATCGCCGCATACGCCCCAATCCCCGGAACCGTCTGCAAGAATCTGGCCCGTGCATCGGCCCTGGCCATCCGCTCCAACTCCCGCGTCTGCTCCGCCAACTCAACATCCAGGTGGTCCACCTCGCGCCGCCACGTGTCCACAACCAGCCGCCCCGCCTGGCTCAACTCCAGCCCCGCCAGCCACGCCCGCCCCCGCTTGCCAAACACATCCGTCACCGGCTTCTTGAACCCCTCCTGGTGCAGCACCGCCTGCAACTGATTTTTGGCTCGGGCCCGCTGCCGCCCCAGCGTAATCCGCAGACGAACCAGCAGCCGCAACTGCTGCGTCGCCTCGTCGGCCATCCACGCCTCGGGCAACAGATCGCACCGCGACAAGTGTGCCAGTGTCTCCGAATCCACCCGGTCGTTCTTCAACTTCGCCGAGGCGATCGCCTTCACCCGCTGCGGATGCACCATCACCAACCGTTCGGCCTCCGCCCCGGCTGCCCGCGCAAACGCAGGCCAGAAGCCGCTCGCCTCCACCACTACCTGACGCGGACCCGGCAACTGCCGCAACCACGCCCGCAACGCAGCACCTTCGTTCACAACCTGCCCCTGCTTGTACCTCTTTCCGCTTGCATCAACCGCCGTCAAGTAACAAAATCGTTGGTGAAGATCTACTCCTACGTGGGTCTTCATGGCGTACCTTCCTCCTAAGCAATCTCTGTGCCTCGAGCACCTATCAGGAAGGTACGCCACCACCTTTTCATCCCATCTGAGCGGAGCAGCTTGGGGCCCCGGCGCGCGCAGCGGTTGGGGGTAAGCGGAGCGAAGGATCTGCTCTTGCTCTTGAGACTTCCAGCCTGCCGTTCAATCACCACAGTCACGCCTTGAAACAGAGCCCGACCTCAGCCCCTGACGGCCAACTTCCGCGCAATTTCCGGTTAGCCGGTGATACAGCCAAAACGTTTCGCGGATGGTGCTGGCCTGCGATGCAACTTCATTGCAACGGCTGAAGCTCGACATTTGGTCGCGACTCAACAATTGCCTGCGGCTTCATCAGCCTCTGCCGCAGGGCGTACTCGATTGGAAAAGAGAAGTACTTCGCGACAAGCCAGCCAAGCGCCCATGCGAGCGCTATCGCGGGCAAATACCACAGAAAGCCCCACTGGAGCGACGCGTAGCTGACTTGAAAGATACCCACGACAGAGAGAACAACGAACATGTGTGTAAGGTAAATCTCGTAGCTGTGACGGCCAAACGACTGCAACCACCCGGTTCCTTTGAGCGACCAGGCCGGAACGGCGCGGGCCTGCCAGTGAAATCCAAGTACCAGAGCGGCAGCCGAAATCGTAAGCACAAGGATGACGCCTTGGCCAATGAAGTGGGCCAGGTTGTCTTCAAATCCAAGAATGGCGAAGACTCCGCACGCGCCAACTGCCTGAAGTGCAATCCGCGGCCACCGACTGCGTGGATCGAAATGAGCGGCAACGATAGCGGTGAGCACGCCAGCCGCGATTCCCGCCATGCCCGGCAAATACGCTTTCTCGTGCCAGATCGGGTTATGGACGATATCTGCCAGCGCAAACGGCTGCGAAAGTACCAGCAAGACCAGCGCGGAGGCAAGAAGCCAGTCCTTCCGCAGGATCAGGCATACGAACGGAAAACCGAGATAGAAAACCTCTTCAATCGAGAGCGACCACAGCACGTCCCAATTGGCAGGCAGATAACCTGTGTGCGCTTCGTACCAGTTCAGGTAGAGCCCCAGCGCGGATGCTACTGCGCCGTGCAATGACTGCTGCGGACGATCAATGACGTAACCAGGTACGCGGGCAAGATGAAGCAGTGAAAGAACTGCGACAAGCGTGACAAGGCAGGGAATGATTCGAGCTGCACGGCGCGCATAGAAGGCGCGTGCATCGATCTTTCCAAGGCTGCCCCAGCGCTGGATGCTGTTGCCCGCGATCAGAAAGCCGGAGATGGTAAAAAAAATGTAAACACCCTCCGACCCATTAAAGGTAA
>JAGWML010000025.1 GCA_028873155.1 Acidobacteriota bacterium | reverse complement strand
CAGCACGTACTTCGGCTTGGAGCTCTGCTTGGGCACGAAGGACCACTTCATCCCGGTGGGGAAGCCTGCGCCGCCGCGGCCGCGCAGATTCGAGGCCTTCATCTCATTGATGATCCAGTCAGGTCCCTGGGCGAGGCACTTCTTTGCGGCCTCGTAGCCTCCGAGTTCGATATAGCGATCGATGTTCGCCGCGCCCTGACCAAAGCGCCTGGTGACGATTTTCACTTCATCGGGGTGTGAAACCAGTCTAGGCATGAGTGGCTTTTCCTTCCGACGTGGCTTTGGCGCGGTACTGGTCGAGGAGCGCCGGGACGTGATCCGGTGTCAGGTCGTCGTGAAAGTCGTAGTTGACCTGGATGGCAGGCGCCCAGCAGCAGGCGCCGATGCACTCCACCTCTTCGAGCGAGAAGAGGGCATCAGGAGTGACGCCTTTGTGGCCGATGCCGAGCTCGTCCTGGAAGCGGTCAAAAATGTCGTAGCCTCCGCGAAGCATACAACTGATGTTGGTGCAGACCTGCACGTTGAACTTGCCTGCGGGCTTGAAGCGCAGCATCGAGTAGTACGTAGCAACATTGCGGACTTCGAGTTCGGTGATGCCGATGCGCACGGCGACTTCGGAGATGACCGCGTCGGAGAGATAGCCGACCTCGTCCTGCGCGTAGAGCAGCATGGGCACCAGGGCTGAGCGGCCAACAGGGTACTTGGCGACAAGGGCATCGAAACGAGCTGCCAGCTGCGGTGAAAAGATGGTCATCGTCTCTGAACTCATCGCATCAACTCCCGCGCCCACGCTTCTGCGGCCATATCCATCTCTTCCTCGCCCACTTCCTCGCCTCGCCTCGACTTCAATCTTCCTGCCTCGGTCAGCTCCAGCACGCCGCAGCTGCCATCTTCCCGTTTCCAATTCACACTGCGGCCTGCACGGATCAGATCGAGCCAGCGATCTGCATGACGAACCGTGATGCGCCCTTCTCCCAGCTCAACGGTTGCCTGTCGATCGCCATTGAGTCCATGCGCCGCGGTGTAACTGCGAAGCAGGGAGGCCAGTGAGACCCATAACTCAACAAAAAGCTGGGTCTCGGTGGTCACTAGCGGTCGATCTCCCCCAGCACGATGTCGATGGAACCGATGACTGCAACGACGTCGGCCAGCATTCCGCCCTTGCACATCGTCTCCAGTGCCTGGAGCGTGGCAAAGGAGGGATAGCGCATGTGGACGCGCCAGGGTTTTGCGGTTCCATCCGATACAACATAGAAACCAATCTGCCCGTGCCCGCACTCGATTCCCTGATAGACCTCGCCGGCCGGCACGTTGAATCCCTCGGTGACAATCTTGAAGTGATGGATGAGGGCCTCCATCTGCGTCTTCATCTTCTCGCGGTCCGGCAGGACAATCTTGGGCGCATCGGCCTTCACTGCCCCTTCCGGCATGCCGTCCAATGCCTGCTGGATGATTTTGATGCTCTCGCGCATCTCGTCGAGGCGGACCAGATAGCGTGCCCAGGTGTCTCCGTCAGGCAGGACAGGCACTTTGAACTGGAACTTCTCGTAGCTCGAGTAGGGCATGTCGCGGCGCAGGTCGATATCCACGCCGGAAGCACGCAGGGGCGGGCCAGTGACGCCGAAAGCAATTGCATCCGCTGCAGAGAGATAGCCGACACCCTTCAAGCGATTCTTGAAGATTGGATTGCCAGTGAGGAGGTTCGAATACTCGTCGATCTTTTCCGGCAGCGTCTTGATGAAAGCCTGGACGCGGCTGAGGAAGTCGATGGGAGGCTCCATGGCCAGCCCGCCCACGCGGATGTAGCTGGTCATCATGCGCTGGCCGGCGACTGCTTCAAGCAGGCGAAGAATCTCTTCGCGCTCACGAAAGGTGTAGAGGAAGACTGTGAGCGCGCCAATGTCCATGGCGTGGGTGCCAAGCCAGATGAGGTGCGAGTTCAGACGGCTCAACTCGGTCAGCAGGACACGCAGCCACTGCGCCTTTTCTGGAATTTCAAGATCGAGCAGCTTTTCGACAGCAAGGCAGTAGCAGAGGTTGTTGGAAAGCGGATCGAGGTAGTTGACGCGATCGGTGAGCGGCACCACCTGCTGGTAAAACTTGGCCTCGCAGGTTTTTTCGATGCCGGTGTGCAAGTAGCCAATCTCAGGGTAGAGGCGGACGACGATCTCGCCGTCGATTTCGAGAACGAGTCGCAGCACGCCGTGAGTAGCCGGGTGCTGCGGGCCCATATTAAGGACCATGTGCTGGTCTTTTGCGCCTTCGGCGACAGGGGCTTCGAGGATGGGCGTGCCGGCACTGTCAGTCATTTAGCGGTACCCCTCCACCGGGTAGTCCTTGCGCAATGGATGGCCCTGCCATTCGTCCGGCATCATGATGCGACGCAGATTCGGGTGGCCCTCGAAGCGAATGCCAAAGAGATCAAAGACCTCGCGTTCGTAATAGTTCGCTGCGGGCCATACAGGTGTGATGGACTCGACTGCGGGATTGGTTTCCTCCAGCATGACGCGCAGGCGGATGCGCTCAAGAAGCTTGTGCGAGAGGATGTGATAGCTGAGCTGAAAGCGGGGCGCGGAAGGGAACCAGTCCACTGCCGTCATATCTTCAAAGAAGTTGTACCCGGCGGCCTGAACGGTTGCGGCAGCCTCGCGAATCGAATCCGGGGCCACAGTCAGCGTGAGTTCGCCGCGATCGAAGCGGGCGTCGAGCAGCGAGTCGGCGCGCCAGGCCAGAAGCGCCTTCACGGCTGGATGGTCGGGCATGGCTTCAAGAACTTCAGCCCTGGATGCAAGGGTCTTTTGGATGGCTTCGGTCATCTCAGAGGTCCGCCTTATCCTGGCTCCAGTTGAGGATGCCCTTGCGCACAATATAGTAGAGCCCGACGGCGACGAAACCGAGGTACACAATCATCTCCCAGAATCCAAAGAGACGTGATCCGGTGATAGCGGGCAGTTTGCGGTAGATGACGGCCCAGGGCATCATGAAAACCGCTTCCACGTCGAAGAGGATGAAGAGCATGGCGACCATGTAGAAGCGCACGCTGAAGCGTCCACGAGCATCGCCGACCGCCTCGATTCCGCACTCATAGGCTGCCAGTTTGACTGTGGTGTTGCGGTGCCGGCCGATGAACCAGGAGGCCGTGACCATGCCGGCACCCATCCCGAACGCCACGAGAATCTGCAGGAAGAGCGGTAAGTATTGCCAGTGGTAGGGAATCATGGAACCCCGGTTCAGAGAGCGTGCAAGAGTTTGGTGAGAGCTCCGGCAGATGCGAGCCCGGAACATGAAGCCGCTAGTTTGAGATTAGGTTTTTGACCTCATCCCGTCAAGGATTTAGCTGACAAACTGCGTATCGGACCGCATGATGAAAATCCGGGGAATGAACCTCCCTGGAGGCTATGCGATCCTGCCGTCAAGATTCGGATTGATACACCATCTGCTTGGTTTATATCGAAAGGAAGGACCACTCGACAGTGAGCGGGATCACATCTTTTCCAGTTTGGCATCCATAAACTACTCGCTCCCATTTGAGGAAATGGAAACTCACTTCCTCTCATCTTTTCGCTTACGCCTCCGATATATGGGTACAGGATGGTGCCCATGGACTCTGTGGCGAAGTTGACGCTGGATTCACAACCGGGAGATGTGCAGGCAAGCAGATGGCGCGAAGGTCGCGTGCGAGGCAGGCACATCAGCCGGGAAGCCGGGCGCGGGTTAGAGATTCTGGGACATGCGATCGACTACATTCTGGATGAGTATCTCGAGCGAGGCGGTCTGTTCGAGATGGCGGACGCGGAACTGGAGGCGGTCGAGATCCTCACCGCGCTGAACCGGGAGATTTATCTGGCATGTCCGGAGTCGCGCACACTCGTCGAGCGCTGGTCAGCATTCTGGGAGCGGCGGCGTTGGCGCCGGATCGAAGCCCATCCTGGGCAACTGAGCCCAAAAAGATGAATGGTATGCTGGGGCGGTGAAAAGTTCATCGGTTCCCTGGCGGCGACTGAGCCGGAAGGCATTTTGGATCGCAGTTGCATCGTGGGCAGTCCTTCCGTTACAAGGCTTTCAGGCGGATTTAGATCCGCCAAAACTGACGCCCACGCTGGAATTTCCTGTTCCCCATCCTGGCGAGACGATGCGCCTTGTGGCGTACGGGGACAGCCGGTTCACCGATCCGACTATTACGTCCGGCACCAATCCGCGCGTCAGGAAGTGGCTCGCGGAGCGCGTTGCGCTGGAGCATCCCTCCTTCCTGCTCTTGACTGGTGATACACCGTACACGGGCGGTAAGGAATCCGACTGGCAAGCCTTTCAGGATGAAACCACCTCGTGGCGAACAGAGCAGATTGCCGTTCTGCCGACGACGGGGAACCACGAAATCTACGGCGGATACAAGCCAGGCATTCTCAATTATCTGAAGAACTTTCCAGCGATTCGAGGCTACCGGCACTACTCCGCCTTGATCGGAAACGTGGAAGTGATTGGGCTGGACTGCACGGTGGGAGGGGAGGGGAGCAGCGACCAGGCCGAGTGGTTTGCTGCGCAACTCGGTCATTTGCCCAGCCAGGTGCAGTTTCTGGTGATCCTGTACCACATGCCGTGGGTGGCAGACCGGCAATCGCAGATCTTCGTCAATCTTCCGTCAAAGGATGCGCTCGTGCTTCGGAACATACTCGAGGCGCATCTCTCGGAGATCCACGCGCGGGTTCTTGTGTTCAATGGGCATATCCATAACTATGAGAGGTTTGAGAGGCGCGGCGTGGAATATATCGTGACCGGCGGCGGCGGGGCGCAGCCGTATCCCATCTTGTTTCGCGGGCACGGAGATCTCTATCGGGATACGGGATTTCCTGTGTACCACTATTTGACGCTCGACGTGTCCGACAAGAAACTGCATGCGGTGATGTGGAAGGTCATCAATCCGGATGCTGCGACGCTCAGCGTTGAGGCGAAGGACGAGTTCACGCTGACTGCGCCTGTTCGATCCCGGAGACAGGGAAAGCCGCCTCGCGCAACACGGCCCTGAACGATCCTCCGCCCGGATTCACTGGCCGAGAGCCAGAACGGCAAACAGGAACAGCCACGCTGCACCCATCGCGTGCCAGTACCACGCAGCTGCATCAATGGCTACTTGACGCAACTCCACTCGGCGCAGAAAGGACATGGAGATGACGCATCCGAGAAGGATGGCCAGACCGAAGAGAAGATGCGCGGCGTGCAGTCCTGTAATCAGATAAAAGAAGTAGCTGGCCGGTGTTGACCAGTGATCAAAGGCAAAGCCTTGTGCGGTGAGTTGCCTCCATGCGGACCACTGTCCAGCTAAAAAGAGGGCACCGAGGACGAGGGTCGCAGTGGCCCAAGGGAGGGTACGATGCAGCGCGGGCTTACCCAGGCCCAGCCATTCCTCGAGGACATCAAACTCCCGGAAGATGCTGCGCCGCGCCATTTCCATCGTCAGGCTGCTCAGGATGAGGACGGCTGTATTGAGAAAAAGAATCGGAGGCAGAAGGACCGGACGCCAGTCGCCAATCTGCTCGTGGGCGTGAGGATCGAGGTGCGCGCCGGCCTCACGCGCAAAGAAGAGCACCACCAGCAGGACAAAGAAGATCATATCGCCGGCGATGCCAAAGAAGACGAAGAAGCGGATGCGATGCAGAAGCTCGCGCGGCCCTCCGCTTTCACGCCGCCAGTCATCGTCGCCGCCACCGCCGCCTCCAGTGGGTCGCCTGTCAACCGGTGGCTTTCCGCCGATACCTGGCTCTTTGCGTTCCGTTTCCGCAGGGGAATGCGTAAAGGTCGCGTGCATACAAAGCCTCTTCCACCTACACGGTGCAGGAGTTGCAGATGCTAAGGGCGCTGGATCGACCGTGCATCTGGACGCTCATGCACTGAGATTACTCTTCCTTCGACAGCCATGCACGTCGATTCGAGAGCGGATTCCTCTCTGGTGAAAGTGATTTTGATGGTGGCTGAGGGAACGCGGCTGGGATAGGGGAACGCCTCAGAGTCAGCGCTTGCTCCGGACGAGTTCGACAAATGCGCGGTGAATCCGGCGGTCCAGCGAGAGCTCGGGATGAAAGGTTGCCGCCATCGCGTGCCCCTGACGGATGAGGACGGGGTCCTGATCGCGGCGGGCAAGAATTTCAACATCCGGCCCGACGGACAGGATGCGCGGGGCGCGGATGAAGACCATCTCGAGCGGCCCTCCGGCAAGTTCGGTATCCGCAGTGACGATGGCGGAATCAATCTGACGCCCATACGCATTGCGCTCGATGACTACGTCAAGAACCGCGAGAGACTGCTGCGCGGGATTGCGGACCTCGCGGGAGAGCAGGATCGCACCGGCGCAGGTTCCGAAGACCGGATGCGTGCCGCAATAGCTTCGCAGGGCCTCAAAGAAGTTGTGCTTTTCAAGGAAGCGGAGCATCGTTGTGGATTCGCCGCCAGGAAGGATCAGACCCTCAGATTCCTGCAACTGCTCCGGCTTACGGACCAGAAACGGGGAAGCGCCAGCGTCCGAGAGCGCTTCGGCGTGAGCGGCGTAATCGCCCTGAATGGCCAGGACGCCGATACGCCCCAGCCCAGGAGTTGCAGTCAATCCAGGCCCTCCCCGGTCTTGGGTGCGAAAATTACCAGCCGCGAGTCTGCAGCAGCTGGGCTTCGTCCAGTGCCGCTGCCGCAAGTCCCTTCATCGTCCCGGTAACCTGCTCAGAAACTTCAGCGAGAACCTTGGGATCGTTGAAGTGGGTGGTGGCAGCAACGATCGCTTTTGCGCGCGAGACAGCTTCATTCCGTTCGGACGCATTTCTTTCCACATCGAGCGGCGTTGCGCGCTCCTTCATGAAGATACCGGAACCGACGAAGATGGCCTCTGCGCCAAGCTGCATCATGAGAGCAGCGTCCGCGGGGGTTGCAATGCCGCCGGCGGAGAAGTTCGGCACAGGCAGTTTGCCGGTCTGGGCGACGATGCGGATCAGCTCGTAGGGAGCCTGATGCTCCTTGGCTGCGGCAAACAACTCCTGATCACTGAGCACAGTCAGCCCCTTCATCTCTCTCACAATCTGGCGCATGTGCTGGACGGCATGAACCACATCTCCAGTGCCGGCCTCGCCCTTGGTGCGAATCATGGCCGCCCCTTCGGCGATGCGACGGAGCGCCTCGCCCAGGTTGCGCGCGCCGCAGACGAAGGGCGTGGTGAAAGCATGTTTGTCGATGTGGTGGGCTTCGTCGGCCGGGGTCAGGACCTCGCTCTCATCAATGAAATCCACACCAAGTTCCTGCAGGATCTGCGCCTCGGCGAAGTGTCCGATGCGCGTCTTGGCCATGACGGGAATGGAGACGGCCGCAATAATCTGCTTGATGAGGGCGGGGCGCGCCATGCGGGCAACGCCTCCCTCGGCGCGAATCATGGCGGGAACGCGCTCAAGCGCCATCACCGAAACGGCGCCGGCTTCCTCGGCGATGCGCGCCTGCTCGACGTTCATCACGTCCATGATGACACCGCCCTTCAGCATCTCTGCAAGTCCCACCTTGAGGCGGAGTTGGGTGTTTGCTATCTGATGTTTACCATTGGCATCCGGCATAATTTTCGACCTCGATGTTGAAAGGTGTGGGAGCGCTGAAATTCGCTTTCAGCCCGCTCCGGTCACATACCCCAGTGTAGCAGCGAAATGGATGCAGGGAACAAGGAGGCCGCGCCTGCGCCGTAGGTCCGAAGCAATTCTTAGTCCAATCCAATCTTCGTTCCTGTTTTTCGGAGCATCTTCTGCATTGCTTTCTGCGCATGACGAGCACACCTCCACTCCCAGCGGGGACTTCGAGCCCGATCCACGATCAGCAGAAGGCTCTCGGCGCCGAATCCGCCGTCGAGTCCCTGGTCCCGAGTCAAAGGCAGGCCGCGATGCCGTGTACCTCGTTGGCGGCCCTTGCGCAGCTTTCCGTGGAACTCGACGTTTCGATTCCGATCCGGCAGTTTCGCGTGCGGAACCTGCTGGCGCTGGAGACCGGTCAGGTCATCGAGGCACGCTGGGGGAATACAGAGGACCTGCCCCTGGCCGCGGGGGATGTGCAACTGGCGTGGTGCGAGTTTGAGGTGGTGAACAACAGGATGGCGGTGCGCTTGACGCGGCTGGCGTAGGAACCCCGGAGTGGACGAACGAAGGCGAATGGGCCCATGGGTGCGGAGATGAAAGAAGGACTGGAAAAGTGGAAGAATCCTGCGGCGGTGGAGCGATTCGCGGGCTGGATTCTGGGACGCCTGCGGCACGCGCAGCGCGCAGACGGTCGTCTGAAGCTGATTCAACGGATCCAGGTGGCGCCCAGGCAAAGCCTGGCGCTGGTGGAAGTGGAGGGCCGGCGGCTGCTCCTGGCGACGGGTTCGGATGGGGCTCCCACTTTTTTCGCACTCGAGCATCCACCGCTTGCCGGGCCTGTTCGTGCGTCTCGGATGAGCGGCGGGAGAATCTCATGGTAGCCGCATGGGCGTCGCCAGTCCCGTCGCCTTCTCTGATCCCCGACCTGAATGCGCATCTGCGTCCGTCGGACTCGACTCCCTGGACGATCCTCTTTGTCCTGACGCTCATCACGCTTCTGCCGGCCATCCTGATGTGCATGACGCCGCTGGTGCGGCTCATGGTGGTCTTTCATTTTCTGCGCCAGGCGCTGGGAACGCAGACCGCGCCGTCCAATCCGACGCTGTTGGGACTGGGGTTGATGATGACGTGGTTTCTGATGACTCCCGTTCTGACGCAGGTGGACCAGCAGGCTCTCGAACCCTTCCGGGCAGGGCAGATCACAGGCTGGGAGGCGATTGGCAAGGGCTCTGCGCCGGTGAAGCAGTACCTGCTGCACTATGCGCGCGAAAAGGATCTGGCGTTGTTTGCGCGCGCTGGAGAGATTGCGCGGCCCAATCGTCCGGAGGATTTGCCGATGCAGGTTGTCCTGCCGGCCTATGTCCTCTCCGAATTGAAGGCTGGCTTTGCAATCGGCGCTGTCTTGTTTCTGCCGTTTCTTCTGATCGACATTGTGACGGCGGCGATCACCACATCGATTGGCATGTTTCAGCTGCCGCCCGTGGTGGTCTCAACCCCGTTGAAGATCCTTCTGTTCGTGATGGTGGACGGATGGAACCTGCTGGCCAGCTCGCTGTTGAAGAGCTTTTGAGAGGGGAACTGTGACGCCCGATCTAGTTGCCGAACTTCTGCGCCAACTGCTGACGCAAGCCATGATTTTGGCGGCGCCGGTTCTCGTGGCCGCGGTGGTGCTGGGCTTTGTGCTGAGCCTGCTGCAGACCCTGACCAGCTTACAGGACCAGTCGCTTACCAGCGTGCCGCGCTTGCTCGCCGTAGGCGTTCTGCTTTTAGCGGGAATGCCCTGGTTTCTCGGGCGGATGGCGGCCTATACCCGCGCGCTGATGCTGGACCTGCATCGGTACCTGGGTTGAAAAGCGAAGAGGGAGATAGATAGATGATCGAATGGAGCGAGTTCCTGAGTGCCATGGTTCTGGCGCTGGTGCGCGTGGGCGGCATGGTTGCCTTTGCTCCCTTCTTTTCTGCCGACGCGCTGCCGGTGCGCACCAGGGCCGTCTTCACGGTGCTGGTCGCTTTCCTCCTCGCGCCCGTTGTCGCCGGCCTGCGCGGAGCGCATGCAGCGGTCGATGTGCAGACGATTCTGGGCGAGCTGGCTGTCGGCCTGGTGTACGGGCTCTCGCTGGCGCTGTTCAACGAGATGCTTCTGTTCGCAGGCCAGGTGCTGGGCCTGCAATTGAGTTTTTCGCTGGTCAATCTGCTCGATCCCTCGTCCAGCATTCAAACGCCTCTGATGGGAGCGCTCCTGCAGTGGATGGGCACGCTGGTGATTGTGGCTGCCGGTCTGGACAGAGTTCTTCTGGCGTCGCTGGTGCGCAGCTTTCGGGCCGTTCCTCTTGGCTCATTTGCGATGCGAGCTGCCACACCGGGCGTTCTGGTGCATGCGGCGGGCGGCATCTTCCTGGCGGCGCTGGAACTGGCCGCGCCGGTCCTGGCTGCAACCCTGCTGGTCGATCTGGGCGTGGCGCTGATGGGCAAGCTGAGCCCGCAGTTGCCCGTGATGTCTCTGACCGTCCCAATCAAGACGCTCGCTGGTTTTGGCCTGCTCGCGGCAACGCTGGCCCTCTGGCCTCGTTTTCTGGAAGCAGGGTTTGACGGGCTGCTCGATCTGGCACAGCGCCTGGTGGAACCCACGGCTGGGCTGGGAGGGGGATAGAGGATGGCTGGTGAGCGCACCCAACAGGCAACCCAGCATCGCCGGGACAAAGCCCGCGAAGAAGGTGACATCCTTCACAGCCGGGAGCTGACCGCCGCGACTGGCGCTTTGGCTGGGGTCATGACCCTTGGAGTTCTGTGGCAGAGCTTTGTGAATAGCTGGCATGCGAGCCTGGGCGGATTTCTGGCACTGGGCGCGCCGGCGCGCTGGGAGGAATCTGCGATGGAGCCGACGCTGGCAGCGATTCGGGAGTGGGCGCTGCAGACGATGCGGCCGGCCGTCGAAATCATGGCGGCCGTCGTTGCGGCATCGCTTGTCGCCGCTCTTCTGCAAACCGGCGGAGTGAGCCTGCATGGCGGGGCTGTTCGCTTCAAACTCGAGCGCATCAATCCGGCCGCGAATGCGGCCCATCTCTTTTCCCTGCGCGCAGTCGCCCGGCTGGCCAAATCGCTGGTTCCGGCGGGTCTGCTGGGCGTCTTTGCCGCACAGAGGCTGATGCGCGAGGCTCTGCTGCCGCCGTTTTCGACCGCGCGGCTGGAGGCGCTGGGAAGCGATGTTTACGGCCTGATGATGGCGGCGGCATGGCTGTTCTTCGCCTGGTCGCTGGTGGACTATCTGGTCGAATGGCGCAGCCGCGAATCACGTCTCAAAATGAGCCGCGAGGAGTTGCGCCAGGAGTTCAAGGAGACCGAAGGAAGCCCCCAGATCCGCAGCCGGATTCGCGGACTGCAGCGGCAGATGCGCCGCCGCAAGGTCAGGGAGGACGTCTCGAAGGCCGCCGTCGTGGTCACCAATCCGACCCACTATGCTGTAGCGCTTGCCTTTGATTATGCGGTCATGGACGCGCCCCGGGTGCTGGCCAAGGGCCGCAATCTGCTCGCCGAAGAGATCAAGGCGGAGGCGCGCTGGGCCGGAGTGCCGATCCTCGAAAATCCGCCGCTGGCCCGGTCGTTGTACCGCACGGTCGAGGTGGGCCAGTCCATTCCCGTCGCGCTCTACGCAGCCGTTGCATCGATTCTTGCCTACATCTACCGGCAGCGCGTGGAAGAAGAGATGCGGCAGCGGCGCGCACGGGAAGCCGCGGAGAACGCACCCCGTGTGGCGAAGGCTGCCTGCGGACCGGCCGGCGCCGGACACACTGCACTTCGAAAGGACCTGCCATGAGCTCTGCGGCCCTGCCGGGTACTGTGCCACGACTACCCTCGATACTCTTCCGCCTGCGCGCCTATCTCCTCCCGCTGGCCTCGATCAGCGTGATCTTTGTCATGCTGGTGCCCTTGCCGGCGGTCGTGCTCGATCTTCTGTTGGCGCTGTCGATGGCTGCGTCCATTCTGGTGTTTCTGGCCGCGGTGCAGATTCGCCGGGCCGTCGAGCTGAGCGTCTTTCCCACGTTGCTTCTTCTGCTGACGCTCTTCCGGCTCGCGCTGAACATCGCGTCCAGCCGGCGCATCCTGCTGCATGGCTCGGAAGGCACGGCCGCCGCGGGCCATGTGATCGAGGCCTTCGGGCAGTTTGTCGTGGGCGGCAACTACGTGGTCGGTTTCGTTCTCTTCCTGACGCTGATCGCCATTCAATTCTTAGTGGTCTCTCATGGAGCGGTCCGCACCGCCGAGGTGACTGCGCGTTTCACGCTGGATGCACTGCCGGGCAAGCAGATGGCGATTGACGCCGACATGAATGCAGGGTTGATCGATGAGGCGGAGGCGCGGCGCCGTCGGCAGGCCATCGCGCGCGAGGCTGAGTTCTACGGTGCGATGGACGGCGCGGCGCGGTTCAACCAGCGGGATGCACTGGCGACGATTCTCATCACCGCGATCAACATCATTGCGGGTCTGCTGATCGGAACGCTGCAGCAGGGAATCGGGTTGAGCGAGGCGGTGCGGACCTACACGATCCTCACGGTGGGCGACGGTCTGGTGACGCTGATTCCCTCGCTGCTGGTCTCGGTGGCGGGCGGCATCACGCTGACCAGGGCGAACTCCGCTGGTGTTCTGAGCGAGGAGATTCACGAGCAGCTGCTGGCGCGGCCGGCGACCTTGAATCTGGCCGGCGCTGTCGCAGCGTCCATGTGTCTGGTTCCCGGTCTGCCCAAGATTCCGTTTCTTCTGGTCGCGGCGGGCCTCCTCTGGACAGCGCGGGGCCGGGAAAAGGCAATTGCAGTCACACTGCCCGCCGAATCCGCTTCCGTCGACAAGAAGGCCGCGGCGCAGGCGTCCGGCGCAGAGATGGCCGGTCTTCTGCGCCTGGAGGATCTAACGCTCGAGATCGGCTTCCAGTTGATTCCGCTGGTGGACGAAAAGCAGGGAGGGCAGCTGCTGCAACGGGTTCGTACGATGCGGCGCAATCTCTCGGCCGAGCTCGGCTTCATCGTGCCTCCGGTCCACATCTCCGACAATCTTCGCCTGAAACCACGCGAATATGTCTTTTCGCTGCGCGGCGTCGAGATGGGCCGCTGGCAGACGGAGGGCGCGCAGCTGCTGGCAGTCTCAGGAGATCCGGGCCGCAGGCCGTTGCAGGGACGCGAGACGCGTGAGCCCGCCTTTGGCGTTCCGGCTGTCTGGATCGCCCCTGCCATCGAAGAACAGGCCCTTGCCGCGGGCTACTCCGTCGTCGATGCCGTTACGGTCATCACCACACACCTGGGCGAACTGGTGCGGCGCCACGCCGGCGAGCTGCTGGGCAGAGCGGAGATGAAGCGGCTTCTGGATGGCCTGAACGAAAGCCACCCGAAGCTGGTAGAGGAGCTGATTCCCAAGGTGCTCACCCTTGGAGAAGTGGGACGGGTCCTCGAGCAGCTTTTGCGCGAGCGGGTCTCTATCCGCGACATCGGGCGCATTCTCGAGGCGCTTCTCGAGACGGCTCCCGTCAATAAGGGACTGCCGGCCTTGATCGAGGGAGCCCGTCAGGCGCTTGGGCGCCGCCTGATCCAGCCGCTTCTGGACGCAGACGGGCAGCTTCCGGTCCTGCTGCTCGATCCAGGCCTCGAAGAAGAGATTCTCACCCTCCTCCAGCCGGAGACCGCGGCCCGAGTCTTGCCTGCAGCGGCGCACGGCACGCCGGTGATCCGCCGGCTTCTCGATTCTGTGAAACCTCTTATCGGGGCTGCGTCCGGTGCGGTCCCGCCCGTGCTCCTTTGCCCAAGTCCGGCCCGGTTTTCCATCCGGCGCTGGGTCGAGGCGCTGTACCCGCGACTCGCGGTGGTCTCTGCGGCGGAGATACCCGCCGAGGTCCGGCTGAGGCCGGTGGGCACTCTGCGGTGACGCAGGCTCCCGGCCGAAAGCGACGGGAGCGGGGCAGGTGGGCGGGCGAAGGGCAGCAGGTGGGAGTGACGCATGGAAGCGAATGCAGAGGTGTTGAAGGAATGCGATCGATCGAGACGAGAGGTGCAGGTAACGGGCTTCTACGCGGTGGCATCGCAGCGGGGCGATGCGCTCGACAGCGAGCAGGAGCGGTTGCTGCTGGAGCATCTGCCGATGGTGCGGTTCCTTGCTCGGCGCATCCACGAGCGGTTGCCGCAGCACGTGGACATGGAAGACCTCGTCTCGGCTGGCGTGGTGGGGCTGATGGACGCTTTTGCGAAATTCGATCCCGCTAAGAGAGTGCAGTTCCGCAGCTATGCGCAGTTTCGCATTCGAGGCGCGATGCTCGACAGCCTGCGCACGCTCGACTGGAGTCCGCGGGACCTGCGGCGCAAAGGCAGAGCGATCGAAGAGGCGATGCGCGCGCTGACGGCGCGGTTGCACCGGCCGCCGGTCGAGTCTGAGGTTGCCTTGGAGCTGGGCATCTCCCTTGAGGAATATCAGCTGCTGCTGGGCGATCTGAAAGGGCTGGAGATCGGCACGCTCCACGCCGAACGCAATGAGGACTCCGGCGAAGAGGAGCTTGCCTATGTGCCGGGCAAGCCGGAAGACGATCCCCTCTTTCACTGTCTGCGCGGCGAACTGGAAGGCCGGTTGTCGGAGGCGATCGGAAACCTTCCCGAACGGGAGCGCATGGTGATGACGCTCTACTACTTCGAGGAGATGACCATGCGCGAGATCGGGCTGGTGCTGGGAGTGGTGGAGTCGCGTGTCTCGCAGATCCACGCATCGGCGGTGCTTCACCTGCGAACGGCACTCAAAGATCTGGCCGCGAACAAGAAGGTCCGGCCCGTCAAACCGCGGCGCAGGCACGTGGGCGATCCGGAGCGCGCACGGGCAGAGAACTGGAATGGTGCGGCGGCCGGACAGGGCTGAGAGGGGATGACCGATGGAAAAGATTCTCAAGCAGGACGAGATCGACGCGCTGTTCCAGGCCGCCCGCAGCCAGGCCGCGGAGCGATCCGCCGAGGACCGCCAGGTGCGGCCGGTGCCGTACAACTTCGCATCCGCGGGGCAGATTTCAAATGATCAGCTGCGCGCGATCAGCATGCTCAACGACATGTTTGCGCGCAATCTGACGCACAATCTAGCGGCATGGCTGCGCGCGCGCTTTCAGGTCAATCTGGTCTCGGCCGAACAGATTCCCTTCCACGAGTTCCTGCTGCGCATTCCCGAGATCAGCTACGTCGCATCGGTGCGGCTTGAGCCGCTCGGGGCGCTCTCGGTGATGCAGCTCGACCTCGCGCTTGCGCCGCCCATGATCGATCTGCTGCTGGGGGGAGAGGGGCAGGACGGGCCGGTGCGCGAGCTGACGGATATCGAAGAGTCGATCCTTGCCTCGGTCGTCGAGATTATCTGCCGCGAACTGACGGTCGCCTGGCAACCTGTCGGGCTGAGCTTCAACTTCGAGCGCAGGCAGATGCAGACCCAGGTGGCGCGCATCATCTCCGTCAATGAAAAGACCCTGTGCCTGAGCTTCGAAATTCGTATGGCGCGCAGCTCCGGCCTGCTGAATCTGGCCTTTCCCGCCGTGGTGGCCAATACCATTCTGCGCCGCCTGACCTCAGACTGGGGGCGGCGCAGGCGCCACGCGCCCGAGACGCGCGAGCGCATGGAGGCATCGGTGCGCAGGATTCGCCTGGGCGGCTCCCTGCAGTTGCCGCCAACCCGGCTATCCACGGCTGCTCTCGAAGATCTCCAGGCCGGCTCAGTGGTGCGATTCAACGTTCCAGCGGACGTAAATGCCGAATGGCGCGTGGGCGGGCGGCGTCTGCTCGATGCGCATCCGGTCCGCCAGGGCGATCGGCGCGCCGCCCGGGTTGAAGGTCGAGCGGTGGAAGGAGATGCGTAATGGACTACTTGCAGTGCTGGATCACTGCGGCGAGGGCGTTGTTCTCACAGGCAGTTGCAGGCGCCCCCGAGTTGGTGGAGGCCGGCGCTGCGCAGTGCGCGGAGACCGGCACCTGCTTTGTCGCGGAGCTCGGCGGAGCCCTTGCCGGCCGGCTCTTCGTCCTGCTGGACGCCGAGTTGCTGTTGACGCCGCTGATGGGCGAGGGCGTGGATCAGAAGACGGCGTGGGGCGAAATCCTGCGCGAGGTCGCCGAGTCCGCGGTGGGTGAACTGCTGGCGACGACCGGCGTCCAGGCGCTTGTGCTCTCTTTCGGGCAGGGTCAGGTGCCGCAGGGCGAGGGCCTTGCCTTCGCACTCCGCCTTGGGGAACGAAGCTATGCCTTCCTGATTTCGAACTCAGTTCGGCCGGCAGCGCAAGACGCCCCCGGTGCATCCCCATCGGGAGAGCCACCTCGGGAGCGCGCGATTCCGGCCGATGCCATTCGGACGGTCCCGGCGGAGGCGTCCGGAGTCACTCCAGGCCTGGAGCTTCTGCTGGACGTCGAACTGGAGGCGGCACTTCGGTTCGGCTGCCGTGAACTGTTGCTTGGAGAGCTTCTCGAACTCGGTCCGGGAGATGTCGTCGAATTGGACCGTCACGTCTCCGATCCGGTGGACCTGATCGTGGGAGACAAGATCGTCGCTCAGGGAGAGGTCGTGCTCGTGAATGGAAATTTTGGATTGAGAGTGACGGAGGTCGCTGCGCCGCGTAAACGGCTGGAGAGTATTCGATGCCTTTTCTGAGCCTTCGCCGCCCTTCTCCTAAGATTGGAAGCGGCGCTGCGGCAGCGTCTCTGACGCGAACCACTACAACGGCATCCGCAACGGCAATTTCAGCTGCGGTTTCCGGCCGATGCACCTATGCGGGTTGCGAGACCGGATGGATGCAACGGCGGCGCAACCGCGCCGCGCCCGTCTTTGAAGGAGGCTGGACATGCTCCGCTGCCTGCTCCGTCGGGTGCCTGCAGGCTGCGATCCGGCGCGAACTCATGGGCCGGCAGAGCTCCTGTGCCACGCATCGCCACCGGATTCCGCTCGGGCTTCTGATGATGGAGCAGGGATGGATCACGCAGATCCAGCTGCGCCAGGCTCTGGCGGCGCAGAGGGCTTCGGGCGGCGGGCGTTTGGGAGAATGGCTGGTGCGGCAGCGCGCGGTCCATGCGTCGCAGGTGACCCGGGCGCTGGCCATCCAATGGAGCTGCCCCGTTCTTCCCGCCGCGACCCACGATCCGGCGGCGGTGACGGCGGTCATGCCACGCCTGTTTGTCGATGCTTTTGGCGCGCTGCCCCTGCGGCTGGCGGGTGACAACCTTCTCTATCTCGGGTTTGAGCAGCGTCCGGATCCCGTGTTGTCGCTGGCGCTGACGCGGATGCTGGAGATTCGAGTCGAGTACGGCATCGTTCCTGAATCCGAGTTTCGTCCGGCGCTGCGAGAGATGGTCCGCGCGGAGTTTCCTCCGGTCGAACTGGTGGAGGCGGTCAATGAATCCGCTGCCGCGCGCGCAATGGCAAACGCTCTGGAGAAGGCGCATCCGGCGGCGTCCCGCCTGGTGCGGGTCCATAACCTCCTTTGGCTGCGGTTCTGGCGCCGATCCGCGCATTCATCCTTGTCCATGCAGGACCATGTGAGCGATCTGATCTGCTCCATCGGAAGCCCGTGGTGAGGGTGCATCTCAGGCTGGATTGAGTCGCATCTGTTGCGTGCGGAACTTCCGTCGATAGAGAGGAAAGAGAGGAGCGGGCATGAGTGAGGTTCGCGCGCTGATTGTCGATGACTCGTCGGTGATGCGCAAGATCGTGGAGCGGGCGCTGCGCCAGGCGGGACTGGAGTCCCTGGTGGTGCATGAGGCGGGAAGCGGAACGGAGGGACTCGACCTCCTCAGAGGCCAGCAGGTGGATCTGATCCTCTCCGATATCAATATGCCCTCGATGGACGGGCTGGAGTTCCTTCGCCAGATCCGGCTGCAGAATCTCGCCCAGGGAACTCCGGTGGTGATGATTACGACCGAATCGAGCGAGGAGCATGTGCGCCAGGCGATTCAGGCCGGGGCGCGGGGATACATCCGCAAGCCGTTCACTGCCGAGCAGGTGAAGGAACGGGTTCTGCCCCTGGTGTCCACAAAAAGCTGACGGGAAATCACGCGTTGCTGCGTGGTGCACGCAGGCCGGATTGCGATGCAGGATGGATGGGCCGAAAGGCGGAAACGGAGCGGTAAATGGCGTTGACTCTGAGGGATTCGCTGCATCTGGTCGTGGAGCCGAAAAATCTGGATGCCAGCGTGGAAGAGGTATTTGGGTTGATGCTCGGCGAGCGACCGCGGCGGCTGGCAGCAGCCGGAGACGACAGGACCGGGCAGGATCTGGAATCGGTGACGGCTGTGGTCGGTTTCGGAGGTGTGCTGAGCGGAGCCTGCGTCTTCCGGTCCAGCACGGCCGTCGCAATCCGGATCGCAGCGCAGATGACAGGCATGCACTTCGACGCCGTGGATGAAACGGTACAGGATGCGATCGGCGAGGTCTGCAACATGCTCGCTGGCGCCTGGAAAGGCAAGGTTCCTGATCTGGCGGCACGCTGCGGGCTCTCGGTTCCAGCGGTCATCAGCGGACGCGACTATCGCCTGCACGTCCAGTCACCCGAGTTTCAGCTCGTACATGCCTATCGGTTTCAGGAAGGCATCTTTCACGTCACAATTATCTGCGATCGCTTCCAGTAAGACTGCGGGCACACTTTGAGCTCTCACTGCGTGTCCTCGCGTGCCATCCGGCCTGCGAGGACTTTCTGTTGCCCAGCAGCCATGCTTCCCGGCATGAGTATTTTCCAATCCTTTCACTCCATCCTTGGCTCCCATTCTGCAAAGAGGACAGCGCGGGAGGCTCATCATGGACAGTGGCTACTATGCGGCGATGACGGGCCTCATGGCTCGGACGCAGGCTCTCGATGCGGCGGCTGCGAACCTGGCGAACGCGCAGACGCCCGGCTACCGGGCAGAACGCGAGTTCTTTCGCTCGGTCCTTCTGGGACCGGATGCCGCCGACTCGCAGTTGGGCGCCACGGTGAACAACTACGGTCTGCTCGGTGGGAACAGTCTCAGCATGGCGCAGGGCTCGATTGAAGCCACGGGCAACCCCTTGGACCTGGCCATTGTGGGCCAGGGCTTTTTTCAGGTGCAGACTCTGCAGGGTCCGCGATTCACGCGCGACGGCGCCTTCGAACGCTCCCAGCAAGGGCTGCTGGTCACCAACTCGGGCGAGCCGGTTCTCTCGGCGGGAGGAAAGCCGATTGCGCTGCCTCCGGGAGAGATTGCCGTGGGCGCCGACGGTTCCATCTCCGTCGCCGGTGGCCTGGTTGCAACCGTAGGCGTATTCACTTTTCCGGCAGGAGTTGCTCTTGAGGCCGAGGGAGCGAATCGGTACGTCGCCCCGCCGGATGCGAAGCCGCGTCTTGCCGATCTGTTTACTGTGCGCCAGGGATCGATTGAAGGGGCCAACGAGGATGTCGTCCAGGGAACGATGAATCTGATCATGATGCAGCGCCAGGCCGAGATGATGCAGCGCGCGCTGACTGTCTTCCACACGGACTTCAACAAATTTGCAGCGGAAGATCTGCCGAGGGTTTAGTTCGGCGAGGTCTCGCACGGAGGAGTGATGATTGAAGCACTGTACACGGCTGCCAGCGGCATGAGCGCTCAGCAGATGAATCTCGACACCATCGCGAATAATCTCGCCAACGCGTCGACGACCGGCTTTCGGCAATTGCGGCTTCAGTTTCAGGATATGATCTACCAGAACTTTGTGACGCCGGGCGCAGCGCAGAGCCAGTCGACAGTTTCAGCGGGCCTGCAGATCGGTCTCGGCACCAAGCCTGCAGCCACCGAAGTCATCAACACACAGGGAGCGCTGAATCAGACGAACAATCCGCTCGATGTGGCGATTGAGGGTGGAGGCTTCTTTCAGATTCAGCGCCCGGACGGAACCATCGCCTACACCCGCGCCGGCCAGTTTCATTTGAATCAGCAGGGCACCATCGTGACCACGGATGGCGATCCTCTTCTGCCCAACATCACGATTCCTCCGAATGCGACGTCAATCACCATCACGCAGTATGGAGTGGTGAATGCCACGCTGCCCGGCCAGCAGAATCCCTCGCAGCTCGGGCAGATTCAACTGGCGAACTTTCCCAACCCCGGCGGATTGCAGAGCATGGGGTCGAATCTTCTCGGCGCTACGCTCAGCTCCGGCGATCCGGTGCTGGATAATCCAGGCGGACCGCAGGGGATGGGGACACTGCAGCAGAACTACCTGGAAAACTCCAACGTCGATGTGGTGACAGAGTTTGTGCAGATGGTGCTCGCACAGCGCGCCTACGAATCGAACTCCAAGGTGATCAAGGCGGCCGACGACATGTATTCCCAGGTCAACAACATGACGCGGTGATGAGGGGATGATGAGATTCTTTAAAGGAAATGGAATGCGACATTGCGTTCTCTGGAGCGCAGCGTTCCTCGTGGCGGCTGGACCGCACGATTTCGAGTTGATGTGGGCTGCGCCCGCTGAAGATTCCGTGCTTCCAACGCCGCAACGCGCGACTCGTGAGATCGCGGATCGAGCAACAGGAATCGCATGGCTCCTCGTGAAGGACAACGGCCATCCGGGCGGCCCGGGGCGTCTGGTGGCCGTCGATGAGGCCCACGCTGAATCGCGTCAGCCAATTGCGCGCAGCGGGGTCGGCGCTGTCTCCGTAACGCTTCTGCCTCCCCTCCATCCCATCCTTCGTGGCGGAGATCCCATCGTGGTCGAGGAGGACTCGCCCGTGGTACACCTGCGGCTGGCCGGCGTGGCGTTGGAACCGGCGTGCGCGGGCCAGTCGTTGGAGGCGCGCCTCGAAGTCGGGGGAAAAACGGTCCGTGTCGTCGCGCTGGGTCCGGGCAGGGCGCGTCTTGCCGCGATCCCTGGAGCGAAGCCATGAGACGGGGGCACGTTGCGCTGGCGCTGGCGCTGTCGGTTGGGGCAGGGCTCCAGCCTGCATCGGCGGGTATCAAAGGGCTTCATCCCGCCGCATCTGCGCCGCGGACGACTCCGCCTGAGGCTTCGCTGGAGAAATACATCGCGCGAGTGCGGGAACATCAGGCGGCCAAAGTAATGACCGATGGCTCGATCTGGAATGCAGAGGGCCAACTGGTGCGGCTGGGGACCGATGTGAAGGCGATGCGCCTGCACGACGTGGTTTCAGTTGTCGTAACCGAGAGCCTGGCGGCCTCGACCGATGGGCAGGTGAAAAACGCGCGGGCTTCCAATGCGAATTCAAGTCTGACCGCGCTCTTTGGTGCTCTTAAGCCCGCAAACAACCTCCAGAACCTCGTTGGCCAGAGCTCCTCTTCGGGTTTGACGGCGCAGGGACAGAGCACGACGAATTCCAGCCTCGTGACGACGTTCGGCGCCGAGGTCGTGGATGTGCTGCCGAACGGAATGCTGGTCGTGCAGGCAACGCGGCAGTTGACGTTCTCTCAACAGACGCAGTTGATTCGCTTGCGCGGTCTGGTGCGTCCGGAAGATGTCAGCGCCCAGAACCAGGTGCTTTCGACGGCGATGACCGATCTCGAACTGGAAGTGACCGGCAAGGGCATTGTGAATGACTCGACGTACCGCCAGAATCCGGTCGTGCGCTTCCTTGAACGGCTTCTGGTCTTCTGAACTGCGGCGGGGTAAAGCAGAAAAGAAAAGGGAATTGCAT
>JAGWML010000251.1 GCA_028873155.1 Acidobacteriota bacterium | reverse complement strand
GGCGGGGTCCTGTACGGATCGATGCAGGCCTCCACGTTCCGGCTTGCGCAGGAACTGGTGGAGGCGGGAGCGGATCCCTTTCAGATTGCGCAGACGGTGTACTTTTCCGCGTCCGCGGGCAAGATGATCCTGCTGGGCTCAGCTCTGCGAACGCTGCAACTGGAGGAACGGCTGGCGTGGTTGTGGATTACGCATGAAGACATGGTCCGCTCCGGGGCAGCCGAAGAGGACTGCGAAGGCATTGTGAATTATGCGCTTTCGATCGCGGGAGTTGAGGCGGCTGTGTTTCTGCGAGAGCTGCCGGAAGGGCGGGTTCGACTGAGCCTGCGCGGCAAAGGCAGGATCAACGTGGCGGAGATCGCGTCGGCGCTGGGCGGCGGGGGCCATGAGAATGCTGCCGGATGCACGCTGGAAGGCCCGATCGCGCAGGCCCGCGAAGAGATTCTGCTTCGGCTGCGGGAGGGTTTGGCGCGGGTGGCGGCAGCACGAGATGGACCCGATGCGTGCATCTGTTAGCCTTGACGCAGAAGAAGAGCAGCAGCCGCGGCGGGATGCCTGTGCAGTGCATCGGCTGGCGCTGCGCTGGACTTTCATCCCGGAGGGCGCGCGTGCCGGTGAGTTGCAGAAGGTACAAGCCTGATGGGGGAGTTGCAGGACGTGGGGACTGAACTGGAATCATCTGCTCCAGATTCGCAGACTCGACGAAATGCCCGCCTGTCCCGATGGGCTGTGGGCGCCGAAGTCGCAGTCTTTCTGATCAGCTCCATCTTTTTCATCCTGTACGGACAGGTGCCGATCTTTGGCGGCGACGGCATGGGGCTGGTGGGCGCCGACGAGCCGCGCTACGCGCAGATTGCCCATGAAATGCTGGAGCGCTTCGACTCGGCCCACACGCTGAAGGGCCATCTGAGCGCGTGCGTCACGCCCTACCTGCACGGGCGTCCATGGCTGGAGAAGCCTGCGCTCTATTACTGGCGCGCGATGTTTGTCTTTCAAGACTTTGGCGTGCACGACTGGAGCGCGCGGCTCCCCTCGGCGAGTTTCGCTTTCATCCTCGTGGCGCTCATCTATCTGCACATGCGGCGCTTCCGGCGCGGCGGCCATCTGGACGCAGCGCTGATTACCGTAGCGTGCGCGGGTATCATCGGCTTTTCGCGGGGCGCTTCCACGGACATGCAACTCGCGGCGCCGTTGTCGATCGGCCTGCTGGGCTGGTACGCGTGGTACGAGACCGACTCGAAGTTCTGGCTCTTCGATATTTATTTCTTCACCGGGGTAGCCACGCTGGCGAAAGGGCCGGTGGCTCCGCTTCTCGCGATCCTGGTCATCATGGCCTTCGCCGTTCTGCGTAAGGAGTGGTCGATTGTGCGGCGGTCATTCTGGTGGCCGGGTGTGCTGCTCTACTTCGCGATTGTGCTGCCGTGGTTTGTCGCGGTGCAGCATCAGAACCCGACGTTCTTCCGCGAGTTCTTCCTCGAACACAACCTGGAGCGCTTCGCGACCAACCGGTACCAGCACGAGCAGCCCTTCTGGTATTACCTGGTGGTGGTGCTCCTGGCCGTGATGCCGTGGACGGTGGTGGCGATCCGCGCGCTGGTGGACGGCATTCAGACATCGGTAGCGGAGTGGCTGCTGCGACACTCGACCCCTTCACGGCCCAAGCCGAGCCGCCCCGGCGACGCCTTTCCGGAGTTTCTGGTGCTGTGGGCGCTGATCCCGATCGTCTTCTTTTCGTTTTCTGAGTCCAAGCTGCCCGGCTACATTCTGCCGTCGATTCCTCCCATCACGATTCTCACGGGCGACTATCTCTTTCGCCGGCGAAAGCCCGGCTTGAACCGATGGGAACTGGCAGGCCATGCCGCGGTTTGCTCGGTGATGACGGCTTTTACGCTGCTGTTGCCCTGGCTTGTTGCGCGCGGCGCGCACGTGCCGCCGGCTCCCATGCTGGTTGCGGCAGGGATGGCGGCCCTTGGCGCGGCTTTCCTGATCGTGATTGTGGTGCATGCGTATGGCGTGGCGCGGCTGCGGATTGCGACCTCGGTGATCCTGGCGATTCTTGTCCTGTTCCTCTGCGGCGTGGGCCCGTTCCCCGGCATTCCGGCAGTGCAGGCAAGCAAGCGCGTGATTCACCTGCTCGACCGCTCGTATTCCGCTCGCCCACTCTCAGCCCAGTTGCTCGTGTATGGCCCGGCCACGGAGCCAGTCGCTGTCTTTCGGGTGCGCCGCGATGTGGAGTATGGCCTGGCGTTCTATCGCAACCGGGAGATTGTGAACTACGAAGACACCGGAGTACCACCGGAAGAGCATCTGCTGGTGGCGCGCGTGACGGGACGCGGCGGGGCGGATCTGCATACGGCCGAGGCGCTGAAGGAGTACCTCGAGGGACGACCGTACGAGCCGCTGTTCAGCTGGCCCGAGCAGGGGCTGGAGGTATATCGCGTCGGTCCTGCATCCGGACATTGATTCGGAGCAGATGAAATCATCTGGTTTGAAAATTGCCGGCTCGTGTACATTGACCAAAAGGCGTAATTGGCTCTGCGAGGATGCAGGGCCGGCCCCGGCCAAAAGGCAGACGGATGGCACAAATCCACACCGGCGGAAGAATCATGGCGCCTGGCGCTTCCATCCAGATCCTCGATCTGCGTCATTTTGCTGCGTCCGCGCTTCGTCCGTTGCTCGATGCGGAGAGCGCGATATGGATGGAGCGCCTGCATTGGGACTACCGCGGTTCTTCGCGACTGCTGCTGCAGTATCTTGACAGCCGCATGCTGCCGGGCTATGCCGCAATCGACCACGGGCAACTGGCCGGCTATACCTTCTGCGTCTACGAAGAGACCAAGGCAGTGATTGGCGATCTTTTCGCCCTTGAAGGCGGCGACCCGGATGCACGCGATGCCTCAGCGGCAGAGATTGAAGAGACGCTGCTGCGCCACCTGCTGGAGACCCTTTTGAATTCGCCGCAGGTCGATCGCATCGAGTCGCAGCTCCTGCTGCATCCGTCCGGAACGCATGCGGCCGCCTTTCACGAGGCTGGCTTTCAGATCTTCCAACGCCTGTTCATGGTATTGTCCCTTGCTGGCCAGTGGGCCCGTCCGCGCATCGAGATCCCGGACGGTCTCGAAGTGCGCACCTGGCACGACGAAGACCTCAACCCCGCCGCGCGCCTGATCGCCGATGCTTACCGCAGCCATCCGGACAGCCTGATCAACGACCAGTACCGCTCGATGTACGGCTCGCTGCGGTTTCTTCACAACATTGTCCGCTACGCCGGGTGCGGGGTCTTTTCTCCCGTCACATCGCACGTGGTGGTGGAGCGCACGAGCCGCGAACTGGTGGCGCTGGTTCTGGGCTCGCGGGTCAGTCCGCAGTCCGGCCACATCACGCAAATCTGCGTTCGGCCGGAGTACCGGCGCAAGGGGCTGGCGCGAATGCTGCTCAACCTCGCCGCATCGCAGTTCATGTTGGGGGGCGCCAGCGAGGTCTCTTTGACGGTTACGGCGGCGAATACGGAGGCCATTGAGTTGTACCGCTCCGAAGGGTATGACTGCATGCACGCGTTTGATGCGGCTGTGTGGTGCAAGGCCGAGGACGAATAAGAGAGGAACTCTCAGTTCTTGCCAGTCGCAGTTCTTTTGCACCGGTATCTCACACAGATGTCCTTCCAATTCCATTTTGAAATCCGTCCAAGTGGAAAATGGTTGTTGTGAAGGCCTCTCCCGCCGCACCCTGGTCTGGATTTCGTGAGTGACCTGGTGACTGCAGTTACCCGTGAGAGTCAGCGTCCCCTCTAAGTTGCATTCATACCTCTTTTATTTCAAGCTGGACTCTGCTCTTATTGAGTCGAGCT
>JAGWML010000250.1 GCA_028873155.1 Acidobacteriota bacterium | reverse complement strand
GAAGTGGTGGCCAGGGACGGGATTGAACCGCCGACGCCGGCCTTTTCAGGGCCGCGCTCTACCACTGAGCTACCTGGCCTCAGTGAAGACTTCTTGTTGCACCTGGCTGCGCGGATTCCGGCGGGGCCGGAGACGGGTGGGACGGGTCCACGAACAGGGCACTGCAACAGCAAGGCCAGTATAGCAACTTCAACGCGGGTGAGCCAAGCTGCATGAGGCTGAGGGGAAATGCCCTCGGACGATGCGCCTGTGCGCGCATTTCGCACAGATTGGATGCAATTGCTCTACACTGGGGAGCAACCATGACACGAGTTTCCTTCTGTCTCACCTGCGCTGCCCTCGCTGCATCTGTTTGCGCACCCGTTGCCGCGCAGACCTCGGTGGCCCACACTGCTTTGGAAGGCGCAACGGCGCGCTCGGTGGCGGAGGGCCGTGCGACACGGGCCTTTCAAGGGGCCGTTGCCGAAGGTCCGCTAACGCTGCGTGCATTTCTCGACCAGTTTCCGAAGGGCGCGGACCTGCACGTGCACCTGGGCGGCGCGGTGTATGCGGAGACGTTTATCAAGGATGCGGGCGAGGACGGGATCTGCGTGGACCCGAAGACGCTGAGCTTTGCCAGACCGCCATGCACAGCCCCGCTGGTTTCGGCGAAGAATCTCTCGGGCGTGCTGACGCCGGCGGAGCAGGATTTGTATGACGAGCTGGTGGATTCATTCTCGATGCGGAGCTATGTGCCAACGAAGTCGTTCAGCGGGCACGACCAGTTCTTCTCGACGTTTGACCGCCTCAGCGAGCTGAGCAACACGCATACGGGCGAGTGGGTGGACGAGGTGGCAAGCCGCGCGGCGGACCAGAATCAACAGTATCTGGAGCTGATGGAGACGCCGTCGTTCGGGCGCGCGATCGCACTGGCGCATGCGAACCCGCTCGACATGGACTTTGCCAGGTATCGCGAGGCGCTGCTGGCGGCGGAGCTGCGCGATGACGTGGCTGCCGACCGGGCCGAAGCGAAGGATGCGGAGGCGAAGCGCCGGGAGATG
Organism: Acidobacteriota bacterium; assembly: GCA_028873155.1. GTDB lineage: Bacteria > Acidobacteriota > Terriglobia > Terriglobales > Acidobacteriaceae > Telmatobacter. The sequence continues at coordinate 2,812 of JAGWML010000250.1, read as the reverse complement.
GAGCATTGCGGCACGGCGGAAGCTGCGCCGGCATGCAAGGTGACGGTGCGGTATCTCTACCAGGTGCTGCGCGGGAATGCGCCGGAGCAGGTGTTTGCGCAGACGCTGCTGGGATTTGAAACGGTGAAGGCGGCGATGGAAGCGCATGACGACACGTGGACCGGCATCAACTTTGTGATGGCGGAGGATGGGTACGTGTCAATGCGGGACTACACGCTGCAGATGAAGATGCTGGACTATTTGCACGGCGAGTATCCGGAGGTGCACATCAGCCTGCATGCGGGCGAGCTGGCGCCCGGGCTGGTGCCGCCGGAGGGATTGCGGTTTCACATTCGGCAGGCCGTGGAGCTGGGCCATGCGGAGCGGATTGGGCACGGCGTGGACGTGATGGATGAGACGGACGCGCAGGGACTGCTGAAAGAGATGGCGCAGCGGCACGTGATGGTGGAGATCAACCTGAGCTCGAACGAGGGGATCCTCGGCATCAAGGGCGAAGAGCATCCGTTTCCGATTTATCGCGAGGCACATGTGCCGGTGGCGCTGTCAACGGATGATGAGGGCGTGAGCCGCATCGACCTGACGCATGAGTATGTGCGCGCGGTGATGGACTATCACCTCGGCTACGTGGACATGAAACAGATGGCGCGAACCGGGATTGCGCACAGCTTTTTGCAAGGCGAGGATTTGTGGGCCGCGCCGGATGTGTTCACCGCGGTGGCTGCGCCGTGCCGGGGACAGATTCCGGGCGCGGACACGATGAGCCCGGCGTGCAAGACGTTCCTCGACGGCAGCCAGAAAGCCGCGGAAGAGTGGGAGCTGGAGCGGCGGTTCCGCGTGTTTGAAGCGAAGTTCTGAGACGCGGTGACGAGGAAGACTGCTTTCATTCAACCGAGATCTCGGCCTACACTCTCGCCATGGACAACGAACGCATTCGCGCATTCTGCCTGAGCCTGCCGCATGTGGTGGAGACGGTGAACTGGGGGCATCACCTGGTGTATTGGGTGGGCGACCGGTCGATTGGCGGAAAGATGTTTGCCATGACGGACCTGGACGGCACCGGAAGCGGCGTGCTGTGGTTTCACTGCGGGGCGGAGCGATTTCACGAGCTGCTGGAGTGCGACGGCATGATTGCCGCGCCGTATCTTGCGCGGGCTTTCTGGGTGACGATGGAGCGCTGGGATGCGCTGCGCACACGCGAGATTGAAGACGAGCTGCGCCGGGCCCATGCACTGATTTTTGACAAGCTGCCGAAGAGGACGCAGACGCTGCTGGCGCTGCCGGAGAAGGAACGCGCCGCACTGCCGCAGGAGCGGAAGAAGCGGGCGGCGGCGCGCACCCCGAAAAAGCGGACGTAGAGCGGTAGACTCCGCGTTGTTCTCGCTGCCCGGTTGTTATTCTTCGTGGGCGAGCGTCTGGCCTTGCGAGCCAACCTGTACTTCGAAGTGCCTGGCTCCCTTATGTACCTGCGCTTCATAGGCGACGAGAGTGCCGTGTTTGGTCAGCGATTCGACTTTGGTGATGAGGCCCTGGCCGGCTTTCTTGTGCAGTCCAGCCTGCACGCTGGCGGCGAGCGTGGAGAGCTCAACCTGCTCCTCGACTTCAAGCAACTGGCCGTCGGGCGCAATGGTGACATCTTTGCTGTGGCCTGCGACCATCATCTCGACTTCGTACTCGAGCTTGCCGTCTTCGCGGTCCTGGGAGTAGCCGGTGATCGTGGCGCCGGCGCTTTGCGCGGCAGCGGTCTGCTGCACGGCGGCGGGCAGCGCATCTTTGCTGATTTTTTTCTCAGCCGCGTTGGACGCGACGCAGAGAGAGATGAGAGCGATACACGCGAAGAGAGGGAGTGTGCGACGGAGCATGAAGTGCCTGCTTTCTGCCGCTGAGCGGCTGTGAGTGCAAGACTAGAGCGGGCCGGCTTAAGGGAAGATGAAGCTGCCTCTGCCAGCGGCGATGCCGGGAACTGGTCGCGGGGCTGGTGCGTATCTTTCAGCACGATGCGCAGAAGGCGGGCGAGGGGTCCGCGAACTGCCCGGCGGTGAAGCGATGGTCAAATTTTTGCTGTTCTGCATTTTGCTGGTGCTGTGCTGGCCGCTGGCGCTCCTGGCGCTGGTGCTCTACCCGCTTGTGTGGCTGGTGCTGCTGCCGTTCCGCGTGGTGGGCATTGCGGTGGGCGGCGTGCTGGCGCTGATCACGGCTCTCTTTATGCTGCCGGTGCGGGTGCTGCGAGCCATCTGAATGGGCATCGCGCACTCCCGGTAAAGACCCGAAACCCGAAAAGCGAAGACGGTGCGAAAGCGGCGCAGGCGATTTGTGCACGCCTTCTGTGGAAAAGAAAAATATTGCAGGGCGGGTGGAGGGGGGTGGGTATTATTTTTTTCCCCGGTGAAGGAGCAGACGCAGCGCGCGGGCGTGCGGTGTGGATGAGTGGGCGCTGGGGTGCGAGGCTGGTCGGCATGGCGCAGGTCTCCTGAAATGAAAATGCCTGAGAGCTCGGGCCGGTGGGCGCGGTTCTCAGGCTTATGTTTCCAGTATGCGCGTTTGGCGGAATTAGTCTGCAAAACGGCGGAGACTTTTTGCTGCGTGGAATGAGTGGGTTAGAGAAAAGTTTGCGCGACGGGGCTTGACGGGAAGGGCAGCTGCTGGCTGCTGGCTCCTAGCCTCTGGCTTTTCTGTGGCGGGGTGGGGTTCGTGGTTTCCCATTCAAGGCGCCTGCTGCGCATGCGCCTTGAATGGGGCACGCGCGGGCTATTGCAGTATGCTGAAGCGCGACAGGCCAAGGGGGTGGGATGGAACTGACTTGCGACTTGGCTCT
>JAGWML010000249.1 GCA_028873155.1 Acidobacteriota bacterium | reverse complement strand
GGGGGATGGCGACGCAGCGGCATGAGAGAGCATCGGAACGGAGAGGAGAAGGCAAGAAAGAGCAAGGGTCTTCACTGGATGACTCCAATCCGCATGGGGCAGGGTGCGAGCGAATCTTCAGAGGTGGGGAGGCTATCCCGCAAAGTCGTGGGGAGTCAAGGGGAAAATCAGAAGGTGGGGGCGAACAGCGAGACGATGTGATTGACGGCGAAGGCGGCGCCCCAGGCGAGGACGAGCATGTAGGCGAATTGGATGGCGGGCCACTTCCAACTGTTGGTTTCGCGACGGACGACGGCCATGGTGGAGGTGCATTGCATGGCGAAGGCGAAGAAGATCATGAGAGCCAGCGCGCCGCCGAGGGTCATGTCGTGGTGCAGGGCGGCGTGGAGGTTGAGGGTCTGGGTGCTGGGGTCGGCGCCGTAGAGGGTGCCCATGGTGCTGACCATGACTTCGCGCGCGAGGACGCTGGAGATGAGGCCGATGCCAATCTTCCAGTTGAAGCCGAGCGGGGCGATGGCGGGCTCGATGAAGTGGCCGAGGCGGCCGATCATGCTGTCGGCGAGTTGCGGCGCGGTGTAGTGGCCGCCGGCGACGGGCACGGGCGGAATGTGCGCGAGGAGCCAGAGAGCCAAGGTGACGCCAAGGATGACGGTGCCGGCCTGATAGAGGAAGACGCGGGCGCGGTCAATGAGGCGCAGCCCGAGCGAGCGCAGAGTGGGCATGCGGTACTGCGGCAGCTCGAGGATGAAGGGCGTCTCGCTGGACTTGAGGACGGAGCTTTTGAGCAGCCAGGCGGTGGTCATGGCGGCGACGAACCCGGCGACATAGAGGCCGAGCATGACGAGCGTCTGCATGTCGAGAAAACCGTGGAGAAAGACGCGGTGGGGGATGAAGGCCGCGATCAGCAGCATGTAGACGGGCAGGCGCGCGGAGCACGTCATGAAAGGTGTGACGAGGATGGTAGCGAAGCGGTCGCGCTTGTTCTCAATGGTGCGCGTGGCCATGATGGCGGGGACAGCGCAGGCGTAGGCGGAGAGCAACGGGATGAAGGCCTTGCCGTTGAGGCCGGTGGTGCGCATGACGCGGTCGGCGATGAGCGCGGCGCGGGCCAGGTAGCCGGAGTCTTCGAGAATGCCGATGAAGAGAAAGAGCAGAAGAATCTGGGGGAGGAAGACGAGGACGGAGCTGATGCCTTTCCATGCGCCGTCAATGAGGAGGGATTGGAGCCAGCCGGCGGGAAGCAGCGGGCGAATGAGTTCGGCTACGCGGGCGAGGATGTCGCCGAGACCGTCCGAGAGCGGCTGGCCGATGGAGAAGACAACCTCAAAGACACCGATGACGACGACGAGAAAGAGCAGCGGTCCCCAGATGCGATGGAGCAGGATGCTGTCGAGCTTGCGGCTGCGCTCGGCGGAGAGCGGCGCGCGGTAGCCGGTGGTGCGGCTGACCTGCGCGGCCCAGGTGTGGGTGCTTGCGGCGTTACCGAGGACGGGCAGGGTAAGCGGCTGCGCAGTCTGGCGGGTGGCTTGCTGGTTGAGAAAGAGCGAGACGGCCTCAAGGCCGGTGCCGCGGAAGGCGCTGATTTGCGCGACGGGCGTGCCGAGTTCGCGGGCGAGCTGGAGCGGGTCGATCTCGCCGCCGCGGGACTCCATGAGGTCGGACATGTTGAGAAGGACCAGCGTTGGCAGGCCGAGGGCGAGAACGGGCGCGGCGAGCATGAGCTGTCGCGTGAGATGGAGCGAGTCAAGGACTAGAAGTACGGCGTCGGGTTTGGGCGTGCCGGGCATTTTGCCCTGGAGCACGTCGATGGAGACGCGCGCATCCTCTGTGTACGGATCGAGCGAGTAAACGCCCGGAAGATCGATGAGCGTGAGATCGTCGCGGCCGATGCCGGCCATGAGGCCCATGCGCTGCTCGACGGTGACGCCGGGGTAGTTGGCGACCTTCTGGCGCAGGCCGGTGAGGCGGTTGAAGAGGGTGGACTTGCCGGAGTTGGGCGGCCCGATGAGGACGACGGTATGCAGCGCCCCTTGTGTGGAGGGCGCTGTGGACGGCGTGAAGGCCGGTGTCTCGCAGCAGGCGTTCATTGCAGAACCTCAGCGGGCTGAACGAAGGGGAGGGCGGATGTTTCGGCTTCGGCAGTGCGGACACGGATGGACTTGGCGGTTTCGACGCGCAGGGCAATCTCCATGCCGTCGATGGCATAAACAGTGGGGTCGCCAGCCGGGGCGCGGCGTACGGCGGTGACGACGGCATTGGGGACAAAGCCCATATGCATCAGGTGGTTCTGGACCGAGTCGGGGAGGTCAAGAGAGACCAGGATGCCAGTTTCACCAATCTTGAGTTCGCTCAACACGCTCACCCGCCGGACTCCTGAGAACTGCCGAAAGCGCAGCACCCTAAAACTACGACCAGAATAGTCGGACTTCAGTATACGACCATTTTGGTCTGATTCGCAAACCGCAGGAGAGAAAAACATTTGGCTGAAGAACATGGGTCGATCCCTCCGGGAGCCGGGGCGGGAAGGATTGGGAAAGTGACGCGTCCTGACCCGTCCGGTGGCGGCCGCTTTCCTGCTCTATCGGCCGTCCTCTCCTGTGTAGCAGTCAGGCGGCAGGAAGGATGTGACATAAATCACCTGCGTGGAAAAAACCAAGCAATGTGAGCAGACGCGATGACTGGCCAGCCGTGGGGTCAGGCTATCTGGCAGCTCAGAATCTCAGCGAGCGCGTTGAGTGCTGAGCGCGTATCGACGCTGGGTTTTGCAAGGGGATCTGGAAATGGAGGTTGCATGCGGGGATGACGATAAGCAGCCGCAGATCCTTCGACTGCGCAGGTGCGAAAAGCTGCGACCGCTTCGCTCGGGATGACCGCTTATTGGTCATGCGCGCTTCAAGACTCAGGCCCTAGAAGCCTGCGCCGGGGATGTAGTGGTACTCGATTTTGCCGGGGCGCTTGACGGGGTCGCCGGTGAGGTCGTGGGTGTGCCAGACGACGCTTTCGGCTGCAACCTCAGGATGCTGGCCGAGGAACTGGAGAGCGTAGACGCTGGCGGTAGGGTCGTCTTTCTGGTCTGCGAATTTGGCGGATTCGATGGCTGACTTCTGGCGATCGCCGAGACGGCGGTAAATGATAGCGAGCGAATAGTGGGCGGCGAGATCGTCGGAGTCGACGGCCTGGAGTTTCTCGTAGGCGTCGCGGGCATGGGCGTAGTCATGGGCCTGGAAGTAGCTGAAGCCGAGCTCGCGGAGTCCGTCTTTGGCGCGCGGGTATTTGTCGAGCATTCCCTGGAAGTCTGCGATGGCTTCTTTGACGTGGCCCGCGTTGCGCTCGACGAGGGCGCGATAGTAAAGCGCGCGGGGATCGCCGGGGAGCAGGGTGAGGGCTTTGGCGAGATTGGCGCCGGCGTCGGAATAGCGCTCCCAGGAGATTTCAACGATGCCCATGTTGGTGTAGGCGTCGGCGTAGTCGGGGCGGAGAGTGGCGACGCGCTCGAATGCCTGGACGGAGGCCTGGTATTGCTGGGCGTCAAGGAGGGCGATGCCGTAGTTGTTCCAGCGCATCCATTCGGGGTTTTCATCGGCGGCAGGCTTGACGGGGCTGTTGGGGCCGATGTTGAAGGTGCGCATTTGCGAGGAGATGTCGATGACCGGCTGAGGATAGTGCTTCTGGTCGAAGGCGTAGTCGATGAAGTGCTGATTGAAGCGGCGGTACTTGACGGTGGCAGTGATGGAGATCTGGCCGGAGATGTCTTTGGGCAGGCGGAAGCGGTAACGGACGAGCTGGGAGCGGCCGGACTGAATGGTGTTGTTGTAGGCCAGGACGCGGTTGTGCCAGATCTGGTGAATGTCGTTGAG
>JAGWML010000248.1 GCA_028873155.1 Acidobacteriota bacterium | reverse complement strand
CTCATAGCCCTTGTGAATCAGCAGCGTCACGTCGCCGCCGTCGTCCACCACAAGCTCCGGCCCCTTGCCGCCCTTGTGCGTCAGCGCTTTGTAGGTGCAGTCCCAATAGTCTTCGAGCGACTCGCCCTTCCACGCAAACACCGGCACGCCCGTCGCCGCAATCGCCGCCGCCGCATGATCCTGCGTCGAGAAGATGTTGCAGCTCGCCCACCGCACCTCCGCGCCCAGGCTCGTCAGCGTCTCAATCAGCACCGCCGTCTGGATCGTCATGTGCAGCGAGCCGGTTACGCGCACGCCCTTCAGCGGCTTCTCCGCCGCATACTTGTTGCGGATCGCCATCAGCCCCGGCATCTCCTGCTCGGCAATGGTGATCTCCTTGCGGCCCCAGTCGGCCAGCGACATGTCCGCAACCTTGTAATCCGTTCCCGTTACTTCCAGCATGCTTGTTGCCATTGCAACCTCCTCACATCGACGAATCGTGATATGTTGATATTAACCAGAAGCCGACCATGCCGTCAATCGTCAAAATGCTCCGCGTCCTCGCCGACCCCAACCGGCTCCGCATCCTGCTCCTCCTGCGGGCCGAGGAACTCACCGTCGCCGAGTTGCAGGAAATCCTTGCCATGGGCCAGAGCACCATCTCCACCCACCTCGCGCAGCTTCGGCAGGCGGGCCTGGTGGAAGACCGCCGCACCGGCAAGAACAGCCTCTACCGCCTCGCCGCCGCTTCCGCCGACGCGCCCGACAATCAGATCCTTGGCGAAATCCTCGCCCACGCCCAGAAGCAGACCGCCGAGTTCGCAGCCGATCAGTCCGCCATGCGCCGCGTCCTCAAGAAGCGCCAGGACAAGATGCGCAGCTTCTTTGACTCGGTCGCCGGCCGTCTCGGCGCGGACTATGTCCCCGGAAGATCCTGGAAGAGCCTGGCGGAAGCTCTCCTGCGCCTCATGCCGCCCATGGTCATCGCCGACCTCGGCGCGGGCGAGGGAGCCTTTGCCCTGCTCCTCGCCCAACGAGCCAGAAAAGTCATCGCCGTCGACAGCTCAGAAAAGATGATCGAAGTAGGCCGCGCCCAGGCGCAGCGCCTCGGCCAAAAGAACATCGATTTCCGCGTCGGCGATATGGAAGAACTGCCCATCCGCGCCGGAGCCGTCGATTGCGTCTTCTTCTCGCAGTCGCTCCACCACGCGCTCCATCCCCAGCGCGCTCTCGAGGAAGCCGCGCGCATCCTGCGCCCCGGCGGACGCATCGTCATTCTCGACCTCGTGCAGCATCGCTTTGAAGAGGCTCGCGCCCTCTACGCCGACGAGTGGCTCGGCTTCAGTGAATCGGAGCTTGAATCCATGCTCACGCAGGCCGGCTTCCGCGAGGCCACAGCCTCCATCGTCGACAAAGACCCCGCTGCGCCGCAATTCCAGACCCTGCTCGCCGTGGCAACCAAAGCTAAATAGCCGGGAGCCCCAGGTCTCGATGCTGAGACCTGGGAGACCACCCGCCACAACCGAGCTGGAAGCTAGAAGCTAGCAGCTAGGAGCTGCCTTCCGCCTCCAGCAACTTCCTCTTCCGCTCCACGCCCCAGCGATACCCCGTCAGCGAGCCGCCCGCGCCCACCACGCGATGGCACGGCACCACGACTGCCACGCGGTTCATCGCACACGCCCGCGCCACCGCCCGCGTCGACTTCGGCATTCCCATCTCGCGTGCCAGCTCGCTGTAGCTCCGCGTCTCCCCGCGCGGAATCGCCCGCAGAGCCTGCCACACGCGCAGTTGAAACGCAGTGCCCCTCAGGTCCAGCGGCAACTCGTCCTTCGCACCGCGCGCCGCCGTCACCGCGCGCACCGCAGCCTCCACCCACTTCCCCAGCCCCACATCGCGCTTCATCTCCGCCGCGGGAAACTCCTCGCGCAGGCTCGCCTCAGCCTCCTGCTTGGTCGCCGCCAGCGCCAGCCAGCACAGCCCGCGCGCCGTCGCGCCCACTACCATCCAGCCGAATGGTGTCCGCGCCGTCGTGAAACAAATCCGTTCGCCGCGCCCGCCCGCCGCAAACCGCGCCAGCGGCATGCCCAGCGCCGCGCCCTCATGCGCCCGGCTCGACGACCCAAACCCCGCCGCATAAATCGCATCCGTCACGCGCCCTCCCTGCTTCAGCGCCCTGCGCAGCCCGCCCGCGCGCAGCGCCCGTTGATATTGCAGCGGACTCACACCCATCGCCTGCTTGAACAGCCTCTGCACCGTGAACGGGCTCAGCCCCGCCACGCGCCCCAGCTCATCCAAAGAAACCCGTCGATCCGCGTGAGCCTCAAGATAGCCACGAACCAGGTCCAAAGGTCTGCCCCACGCGGCATCCGGCTTGCACCGCCTGCACGCGCGAAACTCCGCAGCCTGCGCCTCTGCAACCGTGCGGAAGAACCGCACATTCCGCCGCAGCGGCAAGCGGCTCGAACATCCGGGCCGGCAAAACACCCCCGTCGTCGTCACGCCGTAGAAAAACTCCGCCGCCGCGTCGCGCCGCACAAGCTGCTGCCACGCCGCATCGGCATCAAGCGCGTGGGTGACGCGATCACTTCGGACAAATTGCGCCTTGCTGCTCATGGAAACCATCTTCGCGCACACAACGCCGCCCATGCACTCCGATTCTTGCGCGCAATTATGAATCAGCCAGTTGGAAGCAAGCCAGCGGCGTTTCCTGAAACGGAGAGCAAGATCGGATGTCGCCAAGCCCGTTTATGGGGAGTAACATCTCTCTGACTGAAACTTCTGTGTGTCCCCAGTCCCCAAGGGGCCAGAGCTATCCACCGGGCTCTAGAAGAAGGGAACAGCGTGATATTACGACGCCAATCATTGCAACAATGGATGATCACATCGGCACTCTTTTTTGGTGCAGTGGCGCAGCCGATAATGGCTGAAATTCACGGATTGCAGGAACAGATTTTTGCCCGGTCAGAGCAGGCAATCTGGACCACAATTCCGATAGACTGTTGGTCGGACTTCAACAACCCTGGTATTCCTCGGACGGAAGCCGTTGTCGGTACGGGGTTTCTAATTAACGAGCAAGGTTATTTTGTCACGGCAGGGCACGTCGCAAGTATCGATCATGTTGGTTCAGAGGAACATCCGATACCCTGCAAGATCAAGGCGGTTCTACGCCAACGAGATGGGAGCGGATTCTCTGAGCAGTTTGAGATTATAGAGCTTGATAGGGATCACGATCTGGCACTTTGCCGCATTCTTGGCTTTAAGACAGAGGATGAGAAAGCTGCAAAGAAAAAGAAGCTGCCTATTCCAGAAACGAGCTTTCATCCGTTCTCGAGCGTTGCTGTGGAAACATACGCACCGCGAATGGGTGAGCTTTTGCTGATGAGTGGATTCCCGCTCGGCTCATATACTCCTGTTCTGCAACTAGGGCTTCTGTCTGCAACCGAAAATATATTCCCCGGTCTTCCGCGCACACCTAAAGATGGAGGGGAGTTGCTGCAGATCGCAATCAACGGAAACCACGGTGACAGCGGCGCTCCGATAGTAGATCTAACGTCTGGACATGTTATAGGGGTAATCCTACAAGTTGTTCCTGCTCCGTTGGCCGTTGGGGGCGCGCTGCGTTTTGATGTTGGTGACTATCAAAACTCGGGGATTATGCTTGCTGCTCCGGCTTCATGGGTCAATGCCCTACTTACCAAGCATGGGTTATCCAGCGCGGACGTTCAGCCCGGAAGGCTGGTAATGTGGTAAGACTTTGGGGTCACTTTTCACCAACGAGTTTCGCAGGTGCTCCAGGTATCGCTCTTGGGATCTGGGAAATCTGGACGCTCTCAGCCGCCAAAGATCACTCCCAAAAGGTAGGCGAGCATCCAGCAATGCTCTCTCCTTGAGCAATCCATGGTCACCATCCACCCGACCCCACT
>JAGWML010000247.1 GCA_028873155.1 Acidobacteriota bacterium | reverse complement strand
ACCACAGACGGCCACAAAGCCTATGTTGAGGCCGTCGAAGGTGCCTTTGGTATGGATGTGGACTATGCGCTGATCATAAAGCTCTACGGAAATCCTGCACAGCCGGATACCCGCTACAGCCCAGGTGTGTGTATCGGCACTGAATCGGTTCAGGTGCTCGGGAACCCTGATCCTAAGCACATCAGCACATCGTATGTGGAGCGCCAGAACCTCACTATGCGGATGTCGATGCGCCGGTTTACTCGGCTCACTAATGCGTTCTCAAAGAAGGTTGAGAACCATGAGCACATGCTGGCAATCTATTTCCTCTATTACAACTTCTGCCGAGTGCATCAGACTTTGCGCGTGACTCCCGCGATGGAGGCTGGTCTGAGGCATCACGTTTGGAACATCGGCGAGTTAGTCTCACTGCTCAATAATCGTTCGATTCTCCACGGCCTACTCAAGACAGCCTGATCGCACCACTGGAGGGCTTCGAACCCTCACGGGGCCGTTTCCGGTTACCCAACAGTTCACGCCGTGTCGTCACGGTCGCTACTTTCTTTGGTGTTTCTGCCATGTCTATCCACGTTTCATCACAGCGGTGCGATTACGACAATATTAGTCTGTGGAAATCATCTGACCCACTGCACGATTCCGGTTTGGAGCGGGCGGCCACGATGGCATCTCGTCTATAATTGAGGGGATCGCATCGAGCGAGAATTTCGCATCCGTGGAGAGCGATGGCCCTGTGCCGGGTGGTTCAGCCGGTGCGGCAGGCGGTCTGCTCCACGCCGCGCACAAGAGAGTTGAAGGCTCAAGTCCATCCATGATTCGCTTCCTGCAAAAAGACAATCGCCTGACGAAGGCCCTGTTTGTGATCATCATTGCCGCCGCGTCGGTGTCGATGGTGGTGTACCTGATTCCCGGCCTGACGGGGATGGGCGCTAACTCATCGGACACGTTCGCTGTGGTGTATCCGCACTGGTACAGCAAGCTGCTTTCTTCTGGCGACACGATCAGCCAGCAGAAGGTGCAGCAGCTTGCGATGGAGCGGGTGCAGCAGCAGTATCCGCAGTACGCGAGCAACCCGATGATTCTGGGGCTGATTGAGCCGCAGGTGGGCCAGCAGCTTGTTCAGCAGCAGATTCTGCTGGATGAGGCGGAGCGGCTGGGCATTCACGCGGACAGCAACGACGTGCGGAGCTATCTGGAGACGGGCCCGCCGGCGCAGGTGCTGTTTCCGGGCGGCAAGTTTGTGGGCCAGCAGCAGTACGCGTCGATCATCGCGAGCCGTTTCAACATCTCGGTGGATGAGTTTGAGAAGAGCGTCCGCGAGGACATCCTGATTCGCAGGCTGGAGGCGCTGATCACGGCGGGCGTGACGGTGAGCGACCAGGAGGTACGCGAGGCGTATCGCAAGGCGAATATCAAGATCAAGTTCGACTATGCGGTGCTGTCGCCGGATGACCTGCAGAAGCAGATCAACCCGACGGACGCGGAGCTGCAGGCGTTCTTCACGAAGAATGCGGCGCGGTATGCGCATGCGGTGCCGGAGCAGCGGACGATTACGTACTTTGCCTTCTCGGCGGACCAGGCGCCGGGGGGTGTGCCGCAGGTGACGCCGCAGGAGATTCAGCAGTACTACACGGCGCACCAGTCGGAGTACACGATGCCGGAGCAGGCGCGGGCGCGCCACATTCTGATCAAGGTGGACGCGGGCGCGGACGCGAAGACGGATGCTGCGGCGAAGGCCAAGGCGGAGAGCATTCTGAAGCAACTGCAGGGCGGCGCGAGCTTCGCGGACCTGGCGAAGAAGGACTCGGACGATCCGGGCAGCAAGGACTCCGGCGGCGAGCTGGGGTTTGCGCAGCGCGGGCGGATGGTGCCGGAGTTCGACAAGGCGATCTTTTCGCAGCCGATCGGGCAGTACTCGATTGTGAAGACGCAGTATGGCTATCACATTGTGCAGGTAGAAGAGCGGCAGACGGCGCACGCGCAGTCGCTGGCCGAGGTGACGCCGACGATTCAGGCGACGCTGGCGCGCGAGAAGACGGCACAGGCGCAGGAGAGCTACGCGCGGGAGCTGACGTCGGAGGCAATCAAGAATGGATTGCAGAAGACGGCCGACGCGCATCACCTGCAGGTGGTGACGACGCAGCCGGTGGGCGAGCAGGGCGTGATTGCCGCTCTGCCGGACAGCGCGCAACTGCTGGCGAAGGCCTTCCAGTCGAAGGTGGGCGACCCGGCGCAGTTTGCGACGACGGGCGAAGGCTGCGCGATTTTTCAGGTGACGGGAGTGAACGCGGCGCACGCGCCGGCGTTCGCCGACTGGAAGAGCCACGTGGCGGACGACTATCGCAGCGAGCAACTGCCGGCCCTGCTGGCGCAGAAGACGGCGGAACTGGCGGCGAAGGCGAAGGCCGGAAACGATCTGGCCAAGGCCGCCAAAGAAGTGGGCGCGACGGTGAAGACCAGCGACGAGGTGAAGCTGTCGGACCAGGTTCCCGACATCGGACAGCTTGGCCAGGTGGCGCCGCAGTTGTTTGATCTGACGCAGGGCGCGATCAGCGGGCCGATCAACGCGGGCCGCACGGGCGTGGTGGCGAAGATCCTGATGAAGGAAGAGCCGTCGCCGCAGGACATCCAGGCGAACTTTGACCAGACCCGCGACCAGATGCTGGAACAGCGGCGCAACGACGCCTTCGAAGTGTTCGCGAGCAATGTGATCAACAGCTACAAGAAGAACAAGCTGGTGCAGATGAACGCCAAGGCGCAATCGCCGGTGCTGCCCGGCCAGTGAGCCGGCGGCGCAGCCGCATCAACCGAAGCCCTGCAGCGAGAGACGCTGCGGGGCTTTTTGTTGCGCGCATTACCGACGGATGGGCGGCGCGCAATGCGGGTCTGGCACAATAGGGCTTGCGGAGAAGAGGCCAAGATGCAATTTGCGCGTTCATCGGGAGTGCTGCTGCACATGAGTTCGCTGCCGTCGTATGGCGGGATCGGGGACATGGGCGGGGCGGCGTATGCGTTTGTGGATTTTCTGGCGGCGGCGGGACAGCATGTGTGGCAGGTGCTGCCGCTCTCGCCCACGGGCTACGGCAATTCTCCGTATGCGTCGTCGTCGGCGTTTGCGGGGAATCCCTATCTGATCAGCCTGGAGATGCTGGTGGAGTGGGGATGGATTGGGGCGGAGCGGATTGCAGGGCTAGCCGGCACGAGCGGCAATGTGGACTTCGAGGATGTGGAGCGGCGGAAGTTTCCGCTGCTGATGGAGGCGGCGGGGAACTTTGTGGATCGCGGCGCGAGTGACGACCGGCTCAAGGAGCAGTGGTCTGCATTTGAGAAGTATTGCCGCGATGAGCACGAGTGGCTGGACGAGTATGTCTTCTATGCGGTGTTGCGGCGGAAGTTCAATACCGGCGCGTGGACGGAGTGGCCGGAGGCGCTGCGGCGGCGTGAACCGCAGGCGCTGGCGGAGATCGGCGTGCAGCATGGGCGCGAACTGGCGCAGGAGCAGGCGCTGCAATTTGCTTTTGCGGTGCAGTGGGTCCTGTTGCGCGAGGCAGCGGCGCTGAAGGGCATCCGCATTCTGGGCGATGTGGCGATCTTTGTGAATATGGACTCGGCGGATGTGTGGGTGCATCCGACCATTTTTGACCTGGATGAAAATCTGCAGCCGGTGCGGGTGGCGGGCGTTCCGCCGGATTATTTTTCACCGACGGGGCAGCGGTGGGGCAATCCGCTGTATCGCTGGGACGTGCTGGAGATGCGGGATTTTGACTGGTGGGTGGCGCGCATCCGGCGCGCGTGCCAGTTGTATGACATAGTGCGGCTGGATCACTTCAGAGGGTTCGAGGCGTACTGGTCGATTCCCGCGGAGGAAGAGACGGCGGTGAAGGGCGAGTGGGTGACGGCACCGGGGTTGAAGCTGT